>NZ_LIRG01000429.1 GCF_001419695.1 Streptomyces prasinopilosus | reverse complement strand
GCGGGTCCCGGGCGCCGTGCTCCGGGCACGGCGCAAGCCGGCAAAGGCGCTGCGGGAGGGCCGTCGCGGTGCCGAGCCGGGCGCCGGGGCGCGCGGGGCGAACCGGCGGAGCGGGCGGCGGGCCCGACGGTCCGCTCCGCGCACGGCGAGGGCCCGCCGCTCCCCGGGAGGGAGCGACGGGCCCCGGAGCCGGACGGGTCGTCAGGCCCGCGTCCACCACACCGTCGTGTCCGCCGGCACCTTCGCCTCGTCACCGGTCTCGGCCACCTCGCCGTTGGCGATCAGCACCCTGCCGTGGGACGGCACGGTCACCGACTCCCCCGTGGTGTTGGCGACGCACACGAACTCCCCGCGCCGGAAGGCGAGGACGCCCTCGGGGGCCCGCAGCCACTCCACCGTGTCGCCCGCGCCCAGGTCGGCCTGCTCCCGGCGCACGGCGAGGGCGGCGCGGTACAGCTCCAGGGTCGAGCCGGCCGTCCCGGTCTGCGCCTCCACGCTCAGCTCGCCCCAGTTCTCCGGCTGCGGCAGCCAGCTGCCGCCGTCCCCGAAGCCGTACGAGGAACCGGTGCGGGTCCACGGGATCGGCACCCGGCACCCGTCGCGGAAGCCGTCCTGGCCGGCGCCCCGGAAGTACGCCGGGTCCTGGCGCACCTCGTCGGGGAGGTCGACGACGTCCGGCAGGCCCAGTTCCTCGCCCTGGTAGATGTACGCCGAGCCGGGCAGCGCCAGCATCAGCAGCGTCGCCGCGCGGGCCCGGCGCAGGCCCAGCTCGCGGTCGCCGGGCAGGCGGAGCTGGGTGCCGAGGCCGGGCGGGTTGCCGAAGCGGGTGGCGTGCCGGGTGACGTCGTGGTTGGACAGCACCCAGGTGGCGGGGGCGCCCACCGGGCGCATCGCGTCCAGGGTGCGGTCGATGACCGCGCGCAGCTCCTCGGCGTCCCAGTGGGTGCCCAGGTACTGGAAGTTGAACGCCTGGTGCAGCTCGTCCGGGCGGACGTAGTGGGCGGTGCGCTCGACCGTCGGGGTCCAGGCCTCGGCGACGAAGATCCGCTCGCCGGAGTACTCGTCGAGGATGAGCCGCCACTGCCGGTAGATGTCGTGGACGCCGTCCTGGTCGAAGAACGGCATGACATCGTTGCCCAGCAGCTTCAGCTGCTCGTGGTCCCCCAGGTCGGGCAGGCCCTCGGCCTTCACCATGCCGTGCGCGACGTCGATGCGGAAGCCGTCCACGCCCATGTCGAGCCAGAACCGCAGAATGGAGCGGAACTCGTCGCCGACGGCCGGGTGCTCCCAGTTGAAGTCGGGCTGCTCGGGCGCGAAGAGGTGCAGGTACCACTCGCCGGGGGTGCCGTCGGGCTCGGTGACCCGGGTCCAGGCGGGACCGCCGAAGATGGACTCCCAGTCGTTGGGCGGGAGCTCGCCGTCGGCGCCCTTGCCGGGGCGGAAGTGGTAGCGGTCCCGCGAGGGCGAGCCGGGGCCCTCGGCGAGCGCCCGCTTGAACCACTCGTGCTGGTCGGAGGAGTGGTTGGGCACGATGTCGACGATGATCCGCAGGCCCAGCCCGTGGGCGTCCCGGATCAGCGCGTCCGCGTCGAGCAGGTTGCCGAACATGGGGTCGACGGCGCGGTAGTCGGCGACGTCGTAGCCGGCGTCGGCCTGCGGGGAGGCGTAGAAGGGGCTGAGCCACACGGCGTCCACCCCGAGGTCGCGCAGGTACGGCAGGCGGGAGCGGATGCCCTCCAGGTCGCCCATGCCGTCGCCGTTGCTGTCGGCGAAGCTGCGCGGGTACACCTGGTAGATCACCGCGTCCCGCCACCAGTCGTGGCGTCTGGCGACGGTGGCTACGGCAGCGTCGGTCGTCGGGGTGGGGGCCGGGGCGGCGGCGTGCTGCTGGCTCATGTCGTCCTTGAATACGTGGGGTCGGTCAGGGAGGCGAGTGGGGCCGAGGAGGCGGGATGCGGGTGACGGGGCGGCCGCGGTGCCGGCGGGGTCGGATGGACACCGCGGCCGCCCACCCCGCGCGCCGTGGCACGCGGGAGTCGTCGGGCGGAGGGCGTCAGCCCTTCGTGCCGCCCGCGGTGAGGCCGGCCACCAGGTTCTTCTGCACGAGGTAGAAGAACGCGGAGACGGGTATCGCGATCAGGACCGCCGTGGCGGCCATCAGGTGGCGCTGGGCGTCGTGCTCGCTGACGAAGCTCTGCAGGCCGACGGCGAGCGTGTACCTCTCGTCGTCGAGCATGAACGTCGTGGCGAAGGCGACCTCGCCGAACGCGGTGATGAAGCTGTAGAAGGCGGCGACCGCCAGGCCCGGCTTGGCCAGCGGCAGGATCAGCCGCAGGAACGTGCCGAACGGGGACAGCCCGTCGACCCGGCCCGCCTCGTCGATCTCGAACGGAATGGTGTCGAAATAGCCCTTCATCAGCCACGCACAGTACGGCACCGCGGTCGAGCAGTAGACGAGGATGAGGCCGAAATAGGTGTCGATCAGCTGAAGGTCGGACAGGATCTGGTACATCGGGACCATCAGGACGGCCACCGGGAACATCTGGGTGACCAGCAGGACCCACATGAACTTCTTGTACCCGGGGAACCGCATCCGGGACACCGCGTATCCGGTGGTGGCGGCGACCAGGACGCCGATGACGGTCGTGCCGAGCGAGACGATCAGCGAACTCTTCAGCCAGTCGAAGAAGTTCGTGTTCTGCAGCACGAACACGTAGTTGTCCAGCGTCATCTTGCCCCAGATGCCGCCGGGGCGCAGGTAGTCGTCCTTGTCCGGGCCGAGGGACAGGAAGACCAGCCAGGCGACCGGGAACAGGGCGACGAGGCTCGCCGTGATCAGGATGCCGTGCGAGCCGAGGGCGCCGCCGCGGCTCATCTCACCGCGCCGCGTCCCGGGCCGGCGGGGCGCGGTCCGCCCGGCCGGCTTGCCCGTCGCCACGGCCGGCGCTGGGGTGTCGAGGGTGCTCATGGGGGCTCCTGCCTCAGATCGCGAGCTGCTGCTCATTGCGGTTCAGCCAGCGGCGGTAGAAGGAGGTGAAGACGATCAGGACGGCCAGCAGCAGCATGCCGTAGGCGGCGGACTGCGCGAAGTCGCGCGGCTGCTGCCCGAAGCCCAGGTAGTAGGCCCAGGTGACGAGGATCTGCGCGTCCGGCGCGGTGTTGCCGAACAGCAGGAAGATGACGGCGAACTGGTTGAAGGTCCAGATGACGCCGAGCAGCACGACGGTGGAGCTGACCGAGCGCAGGCCCGGCAGGGTGACGTGGCGGAACCGCTGCCAGGCGGTCGCCCCGTCCATCTCGGCCGCCTCGTACAGCGTCCCGTCGATCGACTGGAGGCCGCCGAGCAGGGAGACCATCATGAACGGCACACCGCACCAGGTGTTGACCATGATCGCGGCGAACCGCTGCCAGAAGGTGTCCTCGAGCCACAGCGGCGTCGGCAGGCCCAGGGACTCCAGGCCCGAGTTGATGATGCCGCTGTCGGCGAGCATGAACCGCCAGCCGAAGACGGTGACGAAGGTCGGCACGGCCCACGGGAGGATCAGGATCAGCCGGTAGAAGGTGCGGCCGCGCAGCTTCTGGTTGAGCAGCAGGGCCAGGCCCAGGCCGATGGTGTAGTGCAGGCCGACGCAGGCCGCCGTCCAGACGATCGTCCAGATGAAGTGCGACCAGAAGCGGTCGTACGACGTCTCGCCCCAGAGGATGTCGGCGTAGTTGTCCAGGCCGATGAACTTGTACGTGGCCTCGATCTCGTTGACGCCGATGGTGCGGGCCGAGTTGAGGCTGTTGGCGTCGGTGAGGGTGAGGTAGAAGCCGTACGCCAGGGGATACAGCACGAGGACGCCGAGCACGACGACCACGGGCACGATCATGGCGAAGGCGTACCAGTGCTTCTGGTAGGCACGCTTCAGGCGGCCGGGGCCGGGGCGGGGCGGGCGGTCACCGCTGCGCTTGCCGGTCGCGCGGTCGATGGCGACTGTCATGGTTCGGCACCTTCTGGATGATCAAGGGGTTCGGCACACAGGCCGGTGGCCGCCGGTTCCTCCCCTTCCGGAGAGGGATCCGGCGGCCACGCGGGCTCTACTTGCTGAAGTCCGGCACCAGCTTGGCGATGGCGGTCTCGGCGTCGCCCAGACCCTTGTCCAGGGACTCCTTGCCGCTCGCGATCTGGGGCAGTTCGTCGTCGAGCGGACCCCACAGCGAGCTGTACTCGGGCAGGGCCGGGCGCGGCTGGGCGGCCTCGAGGACCGTCTGATAGCCGGCGATGCCCGGGTCGGCCTTGACCTTGTCGGTGTAGGCGTCGTCACGCGTGGGCAGCGTGGAGTTCTTCAGGGCGATGGTCTCCTGGGCCTCGGCCGAGGTCATGAAGTTCACGAACTTCAGCGCGGCCTCCTGCTTCGCGGCGTCGGAGCCGGCGTAGACGGAGAGGTTGTGGCCGCCGGTCGGGGCGCCCGCCGTGCCGGCGGAGCCGGCCGGGACGGTGGCGATGCCCAGGTTCTCCTTGTCCTTGAAGGCCGAGCCCTTGTAGAAGTTGGTGATCTCCCACGGGCCCTGGATGATCGAGGCGACCTTGCCGTTGACGAACGCGTCCTGGATGTGGGCGTAGGCGTCGGCGGTGGTGTCGGCCTTCTTCAGGCCCTTGCCGTCGAAGAGGTCCAGCCAGGTGCCGTAGGCCTTCTTGGCCTCGGGCGAGGTGACGGTGATCTTCTTGGCGTCGGCGTCGACCGTGTCGGTGCCCTCACCGTAGAGGAAGGACTGGGCGTAGTAGGCCTGGGTGGAGCCCCAGTAGCCGTCGGCGCCGGTCTTGTCCTTGATGGTGGCGGCGGCCTTCTTCAGGTCGTCCCAGGTCTTGGGGGCCTCGACGCCGGCCTTCTCGAAGAGTTCCTTGTTGTAGACCAGCGCGAGCGTGTCCGTGACGAACGGGACGCCGTAGACCTTGTCCTCGTACGTCGCCTGCTCGATCAGGTTGGACTTGAACTTCGCCTGGTCCTTCAGCGCCTCGGTGCCGTCCAGCGGCAGGAAGAAGCCCTTCTTGGCGAAGGCGGGGGTCCAGCCGACCTCGGAGCGCAGCACGTCGGGGGCGCCCTTGGAACCGGCGGCGGTGTCGAACTTGTTCTGCGCCTGGTCGAAGGGGACGTTGACGTACTTGACCTTGACGTCCTTGTTGGCGGCCTCGAACTCCTTGACCAGGGCCTGGTAGGTCGGCGCCTCGTTGGTCGCGTTGGAGGTGTCCCACCAGGTGATGGTGACCGGGCCGTCGGCCGAGTCGCCGCTGTCGCTGTCTCCGCCGCAGGCCGTCGCCGTGAGGGCGAGGGACGCCACCAGCGCGGTGGCCGCTATGCCACGCCGCATGAGTTCTCCTTGAGGGTGAAAGCCCGTGTAGTGCGGGAACGGCCCCGTCTGCCGTCCCGCCGACTTGCCGACCGCGCCGATGGGGCCGCCGGGCGACGTGAACGTAACAGCGATGCAACCGATCCGAAAGACCTTGCTGAAAAATTTTGCAAGAAAGCCCGACGGTTACCCCGTCGTGACCTCTCCTTGACCCCTCGTCGCGAGGCCCCGATCGCCGTGCCACCGCCGACTTTCCGGCACCAGGGCAGGAGTTCGGACGGCTGTGCAAGACTCTGCAAGTACTTGCCATCCGTTTCCGCCGGAGGGATCATCCGTTGCGGTACGGACGCCGAGCACCCTGCCGAGCACGACGTGTCGCACACGACATGCCGACCACGACATGAGGGACCGCGATGACCCAGCAGCCCGCGACGGGCCGTTCGACCGTACGCGCCAGGCGTCCGGCCGGTGTGCAAGGAGTGGGGCGGCCGATAGGGTCCGGTGCTGTGACCACACGTCTTGCCGACATCGCCGCTCAGGCCGGGGTGAGCGAGGCGACCGTCAGCCGCGTGCTCAACGGCAAGCCGGGCGTCGCCGCCACCACCCGCCAGTCCGTCCTCGCCGCCCTCGACGTGCTGGGTTACGAACGTCCGGTGCGGTTGCGGCAGCGCAGCGAGGGTCTGGTGGGGCTGATCACCCCCGAGCTGGAGAACCCGATCTTCCCGGCCCTGGCCCAGGTCATCGGGCAGGCGCTGACCCGGCAGGGCTACACGCCGGTGCTGGCCACCCAGACCCCGGGCGGGTCGACGGAGGACGAGCTGACGGAGATGCTGGTCGACCGCGGGGTGGCCGGCATCATCTACGTCTCCGGACTGCACGCGGACACCACGGCCGACATGCAGCGCTACGACCGGCTGCGCGCCCAGGGGGTGCCGTTCGTCCTGGTCGACGGCTTCTCGCCGAAGGTGCAGGCGCCGTTCATCTCGCCCGACGACCGGGCGGCGATGGCGCTGGCGGTCACGCACCTCGCCTCCCTCGGCCACACCCGGATCGGGCTGGCGCTGGGGCCGAAGCGGTTCGTGCCGGTGCAGCGCAAGATCGAGGGCTTCGTGCGCACCGTGCAGGAGCAGCTGGGGCTGCCCGCCGAGACCGTGGAGAAGGAGCTGGTCCAGCACTCCCTGTACACCCTGGAGGGCGGCCAGGCCGCCGCCAGCGCGCTCATGGACCGCGGGTGCACGGCGGTGGTGTGCGCCAGCGACATGATGGCGCTGGGTGCGATACGGACGGCCCGGCAGCGCGGTCTGGAGGTGCCGACGGACATCTCGGTGGTCGGCTTCGACGACTCCCCGCTGATCGCCTTCACCGACCCGCCGCTGACCACGGTCCGCAAGCCGGTCCCGGCGATGGGCCAGGCCGCGGTGCGCACCCTGCTGGAGGAGATCGGCGGGACGCCCGCCCCGCACAGCGAGTTCGTGTTCATGCCGGAGCTGGTGGTCCGGGGCTCGACGGCCTCGGCACCCGGGGACCGGAACCGCCCCTGAGGGTCCTCCGGCGGCCCGTGCCGCAGACGCGGGGGCCGGCTCGGGATCCCCGGAGGCCGGCCGCATGTTCCGGGCCTGCGGCCCGGGCTCTCCCGGCGGGCCTCCGGGCTGCGGACTCTCCCGGCGGGTGTCCGGATGCGGGCTCTCCCGGTGGGGCTCCGGATTCCGGGCTCTCCCGGTGAGGTGTGCCCCCGGCCGCGTCGCCGCCCGCCCTCCGCCGCCTCGCGGCCGCACGCGCCCGCGGCGTCCCGGCGGCCTCCCCGAGTTCTCTGTTCCGCGCCGGCGAAGGGGGCTCCCCTGGGCGGGGAGGGCTCCAGGGCCCGCTCGCTCCCCCCGGGAGGTCACCGCGCGTCGCCTCCGGCCCGATGCCCGAGCGGGTCCGGCCCGAACCACCCGGCGCGTCCGAACCACCCGGCGCGTCCGAACCACCCGGCGCGTCCGATCCGTCCGGCGCGGCCCGGCCGGGGTGCGGCGGACGGCGATCGGCGGCCCGCCCCCCTCCCCCGCGCGGGGCTCTCAGGGGAAGGCGGGCCGGTCGCCCCAGTCGAGGCGGAGCACGGCCAGGTCGTCGGAGTGGCGCCCGGCGTTCAGCGTCTGGGTCTCCTTGATGAGGAGGTCGACGTGGTCCGCCGGGTCCGCCGGCGGCAGGTTCCCGATCAGCGTGAGCAGGCCTTCGACGCCGAGCCGCTCCCCCTTCGTCCCGTTGTGCCCTTCGACGAGGCCGTCGGTGTAGACGGTCAGGGCCCCGGCGGCCGGGAGGGGGACGACCGTGGAGGGCCAGCTGCACTCCCCGGGGACGATGCCCAGGGCGATGCCGTGTTCGGCACGCACCTCCCGGGTCCCCTCGGCCGTGGTGAGCAGGGGTTCGTGATGGCCGGCCAGGTGCAGGACGGCCGTGCCGGAGCGCTGGTCGAGGGTGAGCAGCGTGCAGGTGGCGAACAGCTGCTGGCTGTCGCGTTCGGCGATCAGGAGGCGTTCCATCAGGCGCAGCAGGTCGTCCCCGCGGTGCCCGCCGAGCACCAGGGAGCGCCAGGCTATCCGCAGGCAGACGCCGAGCGCCGCGGCGTCGGGGCCGTGGCCGCTGACGTCGCCCACGACGGCGTGCAGCAGCCCGTCGTCCCCCTCCACCACGTCGAGGAAGTCCCCGCCGAGCAGGGCCATCTCGCCACCGGGCAGGTAGCGGGACGTCACCCGCACCGTGGAGGTGTCCAGCATCGGCCGGGGCAGCAGGCCGCGTTCCAGGCGGGCGTTCTCCTCCGCCCGCAGCCGGGTGGCCTGGGCCTCGGCGCTCGCGCGTTCCGTCCGGCTCCGGTAGACGGCGTAGCGCAGCGTCCTGCGCAGCAGGTCCGCCTCGACCTTGCCCTTGACGAGGTAGTCCTGGGCTCCGGCGGCCATGGCCTCGGTGCCCGCCCGGTCCTCGGACAGCCCGGTCAGGACGATCACCGCGGTGTGCGGGGCCAGCCCGCGCACCGCGGTGACCGCGTCGACGCCCGACACGTCGGGCAGGTGCAGGTCGAGGAGGACGCAGTCGATCGGGCTGCCGGCCAGTTCGGCGCGCGCCTCGGCCAGGGTGGTGCGGATGGTCAGTGAGAACCGCATCCCCGTGTCGTGGAGGAGTTCCTCCACGAGCAGGGCGTCGCCCGGGTCGTCCTCGATCAGCAGGACGCGGTACACCGGCCCCTCGGAGGACGCCTCCGGCACGACCGGCAGGGCTGTCGTCATCGCGCCGGCTCCGCGTCGGCGCGGACGGCCTCCGGGACGGCGGACGGGGCGGGGCTCTCCGGCGGGCGGGGGGCGAGGGTGAAGACGATGCGCGCGCCGTCGCGGTAATCCGGGTCGACCCCGATGGTGCCCCCGTGGAACTCGACGATCTTCTTGCACATCGCGAGGCCGATCCCGCTGCCGGTGTAGGTGTCCTTGGTGTGCAGTCGCTGGAAGATCACGAACACCTTGTCGGCGTACTCCGGCGCGATGCCGATGCCGTTGTCGGTGACGGTGAACCGCCACAGTTCGCCGTCCCGCTCCGCCGTGACGTGGATCTTCGGCGCTTCGCCCGGGCGCCGGAACTTGACGGCGTTGCTGATCAGGTTCTGCCAGAGCATGCCCATCTGGGTGGGGTCGGCGACCAGGGACGGCAGCGGATCGTGGGTGATCTCCGCCCCGGCCTCCTCGATGCCGACGCTCAGCTCGGACAGGGTCCTCTCCAGCACCTTGTCCAGGTCGACGTCCTGGTGGGCGTTGTGCAGCCGTCCGACCCGGGAGAAGTCGAGCAGGTCGTTGATGAGGGTCTGCATGCGGTTCGCGCCGTCGACCGCGAAGTCGATGTACTGGTCGGCCCGGCTGTCGAGCTGTCCTCCGTAGCGCCGCTGGAGGAGCTGGGTGAAGCTGGACACCTTGCGCAGCGGTTCCTGCAGGTCGTGGGAGGCCACGTACGCGAACTGCTCCAGCTCGGCGTTGGACCGCTGGAGGTCCGCGGCCTGCGCGTCCAGCCGCAGCCGCGTGTCCTCGCTGAGGGCCAGTTCCCGCAGGAGGCGCTGGCGCATGAAGTCGATCTCGTGACCGAGGTGCCGCAGGTCGGCGGGGCCGGTCGGGGTGATGGGGTGCTTGAAGTCACCTCCGGCGACCGCGCGGGCGTCCGCGCCGAGCCGTTCCAGCGGCGTGTTGATGCCGCGGCGCAGCCCTTCGAAGATCAGGATGGTGAGGGCCGCGATGACCGCCGCGATGGCGCTGAACACCCAGTTCCTCAGCACCATCGTGTCCATCAGGTCGTCCCTGGCCCGTTCGCGGTCCGCGAGCAGCTGTTCCTGCTGGTCGCTCAGGGCGGCGCGTACGTCGTCGAAGGCCTCCTTGCCCTCCTCCGCCTGCCGGGTGGCGATCGGGGAGGGCGAGCCGGCGGGCGCGGCGGCGACGGGCCGGGCGACCTTCTCCTGCCAGTCCGTCACGGCGTCCTGGACGGTCTTGAGGTCGTCCAGTCCCGCGCGGTCGTCCCGGAGCAGCCCGCGGAGTTCCGCGAGGCTCGCCTCCTGTTCGGTGAGTCCCTGCTCGTAGGGGGTGATGAACTGCGGCATGCCGGTGAGCCCGTAGCCGCGGATCCCGGTCTCCTGGTTGAGCACGGCCGCTTCCAGGCGGATCGCGACGGTCAGCGCGGGGGACCGCACGTTCACCAGGTCGTCGCTGATCGTCTGGGTCCGCCCCAGCACCCATGCGCCCACGGTCCCGAGCAGGGCCAGGACCACGAGTGACACGGCCGCCCCCACGCGAAGCCACCGCCGGGTCGTCCAGGCGGAAAACCCCGGTATGCGCGATTGCCTCTCGTCGGCAGTCATTCTGTGGGCTCCTCGTTGCGGGCAATCACCTTGAAAGTCGGGCCTGCACACTTTAGAGGGCGACAACCCTTGTTGTCGCGGAGCGGGTCCTGGACTTAGAGTGCCGGGCATGCCTGGCAAGGATTTCGTAGCGCGGATCACCCCGCAGGAGGCCGTCTCCCTCACGGACGCGGCAGTCGGTGATCTCGCGCGACGCCTCACCGGGCGGCTTCTGGAGGTCCCCTCGCGCCCGGCACCGGACGACCCGGCCCACCCCCTGGCCCTGCTCCACGTGCTGGACCACCTCAAGCAGGCCACCGAACGACTCCAGCAGGAGGCCGCCGCGGCCGCCGCCCGCGCGGGTGCCGGATACCCGCAGATCGGTGCCGCATGCGGTCTGACCCGGCAAGGTGCCCGGCGCCGCTGGCCGGGGCTTTTCCACCACTCCACCGAGAAACCCACCGAGAAACCCACGGAGCATCCGACGATGACCACCCCCACTCGCCCCTTCGACGTCCTGCTGGTCGAAGACGACATTGCCGACGCCATGCTCATCGAGGAGGCCCTCTCCGAGCGCGGAGCCCGCAACCTCGTCCAGGTCACCGACGGGGTCGCCGCGCTGGAGCACCTGCGGACCCCGGGCACCCCTCGGCCCGACCTCATCGTCCTGGACCTGAACATGCCCCGGATGAACGGCCGGGACCTGCTCAAGGTCCTGAAGAGCGACGACGACCTGCAGACGATCCCCGTGGTCGTCCTGACCACGTCCACCGCCCCGGACGACGTCACGGGCGCGTACAGCAGCCACGCCAACGCCTACGTGACCAAGCCCGTCAACCTGGAGGAGTTCGAGCAGGCCGTCCAGAGCATCGACTCCTTCTACCTGGACACCGCCACCCGGCCCCGTCTCTGAACCGGCCGGGGCCCGGGGCCCCGGTCTCCGCGCTCCGCCGTCCCGTCCCGGGGCGCCGTCTCCTCCTCCGGTCGCAGGCGACGGGGCTCCGTGCCCTGCTGGAGGAGGAGGCGGCGGGTCTCCTCCCCGGAGAGAACGTGCGGGCCGGCTACCCCTGGGGGAGGATCTTCCCCGGGGGCTTTTCTGGCAGACTCTGTGCCCATGGGTGAAACGACGGTGACCACGCTGGAAGGTCGGCATGAGGCCGCAGCGCATCCCGTCGAGGACCGGACGGGGCCGGGTCTCCTGCGCCGTCTGCGCGCCCCCCGCCGGCCGCGGTTGTGGTTCGAGATCCTGCTGATCGCGGTGAGCTACTGGACGTACTCGCTGATCCGCAACGCCGTGCCGGAGCAGAAGGCCCAGGCGCTGAGCAACGCCGACCGGCTCTGGGAACTGGAGCAGCGGCTCGGCCTCGCCTTCGAACAGTCGGTCAACCACGCCGTGAATTCGGTCACCTGGCTGGTCGTCGGCATGAACTACTACTACGCCACCCTGCACTTCGTGGTCACCCTGGGCGTCCTGGTGTGGCTCTACCGCAGTCACCCCGGCCGTTACGCGGCCACCAGGACGGTGCTGTTCTCCACCACCGCCGTCGCACTGGCCGGGTACTACCTGTTCCCGCTCGCCCCGCCGCGCCTGATGAACGGCGACGGCTTCATCGACACCGTGCTGGTCCACGAGACCTGGGGGTCGATGGCCTCCGGTGACCTGAAGAACATGTCCAACCAGTACGCCGCGATGCCGTCGATGCACATCGGCTGGTCGGTGTGGTGCGGGCTGACCGTCTTCGCGCTGGCGAAGGTCCCGTGGGCGAAGGTCCTGGGCCTGCTGTACCCGGCGGGCACGCTGGTGGTCATCGTCGCCACCGCCAACCACTTCTGGCTGGACGCGGTGGGCGGCGTGCTCTGCCTCGCCTTCGGCTACGCGCTGGCGACCCTCTGGTACGGCAGCCGCCCGTACACCCTGCCGCGGGAGGTGCCGGACCACGGCGACGGGGGCGGCCGGAGCGGGGTTCTTCCGGCCGGGCTTCTTGCGCACAGGGTTTTCCGGGGGAAGGGTTCCCCCGGCGGGCGCGGCACGGACGACACCGTCGCGGTGCCGGACGGCGGGAGTCCGGATCCGGTCGGCGTGCAAGCGGGCCTCGTGAGCCCGCGGGTCCCGGACGACTCCCCCGGTCCGCGCGCGGCCGACGACGTCTCCCCCGCGGGCGCCTCCGCCCCGGGCGCCTCCGCCCACGCGCCGGAGGTCCCGCGCCCCTGAGGCGTCCTTCGCCGTTCGCCTTCGAGGAGGCGGGACGCCCGCCGGGGGACCCCTCCCGCCGGGCGTCCGGCGCCGCCGCGCCGCCCGCGCTCCCGGGCGGCCCCGCCCACCGGCCTTCCGTACCGGCCGCCCGCCCCGGATCCCCGTGCCCGTCGCCTGCTCCGGACGCCTGTGCCGGGTGGCCGCGCCGGGTGCCGGCGGCTCCTACGAGCCGCCGTAGAACAGCTCCTCCATCACGCCCCGCGCCCTGCGCGCCGTGCGCCGGTACACGTCGAGCATGTCCCCGGCGCGGCCGGCCCCGTAGCCCAGGTAGCGGCCGACCGCGGCCAGGTCGCGGGGGGCGGCGGGGAAGGTGTCCCCGGCCCGGCCCCGGACCAGCATGACCGCGTTGCGCACGCCGGTGGCCAGGACCCAGGCCTCGTCGAGGACCTCCGCGTCGTCCGCGGAGATCAGCCCGGCCTCCCGGGCGGCCGCCAGCGCCTCGCGGGTGCGGGTGGTGCGCAGCCCCGGCACGTGCGCGGCGTGCCGCAGCTGGGTCAGCTGGACGGTCCACTCCACGTCGGACAGGCCGCCGGGGCCGAGCTTGACGTGCAGCTTGGGGTCGGTGCCGCGCGGCAGCCGCTCGGACTCCATGCGCGCCTTCAGCCGCCGGATCTCGCGCACGTCGTCCTCGCCGAGCCCGGCGGGCGGGTAGCGCAGCGGGTCGATCAGCTCGGCGAAGCGGCGGCCGAGGTCCTCGTCGCCGGCCACGTGCTCGGCCCGCAGCAGCGCGTGCCGCTCCCACACCAGGGACCAGCGCCGGTAGTACGCCTCGTACGACTTCAGGGTGCGCACCAGCGGTCCGGACCGGCCCTCGGGGCGCAGGTCCGCGTCGACGATCAGGGGCGGGTCGGCGCTGGGGGCCTGGAGCAGGCGGCGCATCTCGGCGACGACCTTGCCGGCCGCGTCGGCCGCCTCCCGCTCGTCCACGCCGTCGCGCGGCTCGTGGACGAACAGGACGTCCGCGTCGGAGCCGTAGCCCAGCTCGTGGCCGCCGAAGCGGCCCATGCCGATGATCGCGAAGCGGGTGGGCAGCTCGTCCCCCCAGCCCTCCCGGACGACGGCGCGCAGCGTGCCGGCGAGGGTGGCGGCGGTCAGGTCGGACACGGCGCCGCCGACCAGGTCCACCAGGGCGCCCTGGTCGGC
>NZ_LIRG01000428.1 GCF_001419695.1 Streptomyces prasinopilosus | reverse complement strand
GCCGCCGGAGACCTCCGACCCGCAGGGCCGCTCCCCGCTGGCCGCGCCCGGCGTCGCGATCCGCCCCGGCGACGCGATCGTCGCCGTGGCCGGACAGCCGGTCGACCCGCTGACCGGACCGGCCCCGCTGCTGGTCGGCACCGCGGGCAGGCCCGTCGAGCTGACCGTCTCCCCGGCCGGCGGCGGCGACCCGCGGCACGCGGTCGTCGTCCCCGTCGCGGACGAGGAGCCGCTGCGCTACCACGCCTGGGTCGCCGACCGGCGGGCCCACGTCCACGAGCGGTCCGGCGGCCGGCTCGGCTACATCCACGTCCCCGACATGCAGGCCCCCGGCTGGGCCCAGATCCACCGGGACCTGCGGATCGAGGTGGCCCGCGAGGGCCTGATCGTGGACGTCCGGGAGAACCGCGGCGGCCACACCTCCCAGCTCGTCGTGGAGAAGCTGGCCCGGCGGATCGTCGGCTGGGACCTGCCGCGCGGCATGCGCCCGGAGAGCTACCCGCAGGACGCGCCCCGCGGCCCGGTCGTCGCCGTCGCCAACGAGTTCTCCGGCTCCGACGGCGACATCGTCAACGCGGCGATCAAGGCGCTCGGCATCGGCCCCGTCGTCGGCACCCGCACCTGGGGCGGCGTCATCGGCATCGACAGCCGCTACCGGCTCGTCGACGGCACCCTCGTCACCCAGCCCAAGTACGCCTTCTGGCTGGAGGGCTACGGCTGGGGCGTGGAGAACCACGGCGTGGACCCGGACGTGGAGGTCGTCCAGAGCCCGCAGGACCACGCGGCGGGCCGGGACGTCCAGCTGGACGAGGCGGTACGGCTGGCCCTGGCCGCGCTCGAGGAGACACCGGCGAAGACGCCGCCGGCGGTGGAGTAGGCGCCCCGGCACCGGGAAAGCGGAACCGGGGGCCGGCCCCCGGTCCGCCGTCCCGGTCCGCCCGCCCGCCGTGACGGGGGCGACTACGATGCCCTCGTACGTGATCACCACGCACCGAGGAGGTCCTGCCATGGCAGGGGAACCCCAGGAAGACTGCCTGTTCTGCAAGATCGTCGCAGGACAGATCCCGGCGACGATCGTCCGGGAGACGGACACCACCGTCGCCTTCCGCGACATCAACCCGCAGGCGCCCACGCACGTCCTGGTGATCCCGCGGGCGCACCACAAGGACGCGGGGGCCCTCGCCGCGGCCGCCCCCGAGGTCGCGGCGGACGTGCTGCGCGAGGCGCAGGCCGTCGCGGACCAGGAACAGCTGGAGAGCCACCGCATCGTCTTCAACACCGGCGGCGGTGCCGGCCAGACCGTCTGGCACGCGCACGCCCACGTCCTGGGCGGCCGCGGCCTGCACTGGCCGCCCGGATAGGCGGCACCCCTTTGTCCGTACGCGAACTGGTGGTGCTCGGCACCGCCAGCCAGGTCCCCACCCGCCACCGCAACCACAACGGCTACCTGCTGCGCTGGGACGGCGAGGGCATCCTGTTCGACCCCGGCGAGGGCACCCAGCGCCAGATGCTGCGCGCCGGGGTCGCCGCGCACGACCTGAACCGCATCTGCGTCACCCACTTCCACGGCGACCACTCGCTCGGCCTCGCCGGAGTGATCCAGCGCATCAACCTCGACCGGGTCCCGCACCCCGTCACCGCCCACTACCCGGGCTCCGGGCAGCGCTTCTTCGACCGGCTGCGGTACGCCACCGCCTACCGCGAGACGGTCGGCGTCACCGAGGCACCCGTCGGCGCCGACGGCCCGCTCGCCCGCACCCCCGGGTACACGCTGGAGGCGCGGAGGCTGTCGCACCCCGTCGAGTCGTACGGCTACCGGCTGGTCGAACCCGACGGCCGGCGGATGCTGCCCGACCGGCTCGCCGCGCACGGCATCGCGGGCCCGGACGTCGGCCGCATCCAGCGCGAGGGCGTCCTCGGCGGGGTCGCCCTGGAGGACGTCAGCGAGGTGCGGCGCGGCCAGCGGTTCGCGTTCGTCATGGACACCCGGCTCTGCGAGGGGGTGCACGCGCTCGCCGAGGGCTGCGACCTGCTCGTCATCGAGTCCACCTTCCTCGACGAGGACGAGGAACTCGCCGTCGAGTACGGGCACCTGACGGCCGGTCAGGCCGCCCGGGCGGCGCGGGACGCGGGCGTGCGGCACCTGGTCCTCACCCACTTCAGCCAGCGCTACGGCGACCCGGAGGAGTTCGAGCGGCAGGCGCGGGCCGCCGGGTACGCGGGCGAGCTGACCGTGGCCCACGACCTGCTGCGAGTGCCGCTCCCCAAACGTCGCTGAAATCCCCGTACGATGCTTCGATGCCCGTACCGAAAGCCGAACTGCACCTTCACATCGAAGGCACGCTCGAACCCGAGCTCGCCTTCGCCCTCGCCGCCCGCAACGGTGTCGACCTGCCCTACGCCGACACCGGCGCCCTGCGCGAGGCGTACCGGTTCCAGGACCTCCAGTCGTTCCTGAACCTGTACTACGAGCTGATGGCCGTGCTGCGCACCGAGCGGGACTTCGAGGACCTCGCCGACGCCTACCTGGCCCGCGCCGCGGCACAGGGCGTGCGGCACGCGGAGATCTTCTTCGACCCGCAGGCGCACACGGCGCGCGGTGTCGCCATGGGCACGGTGGTCGAGGGGCTGTGGCGGGCGCTCGAGCGGTGGGGGTCCCCCCGCTCGAGCGAAGCCGAGAGTGGGGGAGAGGAGACGCACGGCGTCTCGACCCGGCTGATCATGTGCTTCCTGCGGGACGAGTCCGCCGAGTCGGCCCTGGCGACCCTGGACGCGGCGAAGCCCCACCTGCACCGGATCACCGGCGTGGGCCTGGACTCGGCCGAGGTCGGCCACCCGCCGGCGAAGTTCCGCGAGGTGTACGAGGCGGCCGCCGCGCTCGGGCTGCGGCGCGTGGCGCACGCCGGTGAGGAGGGCCCGCCGGAGTACGTCACCGAGGCGCTGGACGTCCTCGGCGTCGAACGGGTCGACCACGGGCTGCGCTGCGTGGAGGACCCGGCGCTGGTGGCGCGGCTGGTGCGGGACCGGATCCCGCTGACCCTGTGCCCGCTGTCGAACGTCCGGCTGCGCGCCGTGGACACCCTCGCCGACCACCCGCTGCCCGAGATGCTCGACGCCGGCCTGCTGTGCACGGTGAACTCCGACGACCCCGCCTACTTCGGCGGCTACGCCGGCGACACCTTCGACGCGGTGCGCGACACCCTCGGCCTCGGCCCGGAGCGGCTGCGCGAACTGGCCCGCAACTCCTTCCTCGCCGCCTTCCTGGACGACGACGAGGAGCGGCGGAGCCGGTACCTCGCCGAGGTGGAGGCGTACGTCTTCCCGTAGTCCCCGGCCCCGGCCCCGCCGCTCCTCGTCGTCGTCCAGGAAGGCGGCGAGGAAGGAGTTGCGGGCCAGTTCGCGCAGCCGCTCCGGG
>NZ_LIRG01000427.1 GCF_001419695.1 Streptomyces prasinopilosus | reverse complement strand
CCGGCGGTCGACCCGGTCCTGCTCGAGGTCTTCAACAACCTCTTCATGTCCATCGCCGAACAGATGGGCGCCCGCCTCGAGTCCACCGCCCAGTCCGTCAACATCAAGGAGCGCCTGGACTTCTCCTGCGCCCTCTTCGACCCGGACGGGAACCTGGTGGCCAACGCCCCCCACATCCCCGTCCACCTGGGCTCGATGGGCATCGGCGTCAAGGAGGTCATCCGGCGGCGCGGCTCCACCATGCGCCCGGGGGACGCCTACGCCGTGAACGACCCCTACCACGGCGGCACCCACCTCCCCGACATCACCGTGATCACCCCGGTCTTCGGCGCCGGACCCGCCGGCACCCCCCAGGACGACCGAGCCGTCCTCTTCTACGTCGCCTCCCGCGGCCACCACGCCGAGATCGGCGGCATCGCCCCGGGCTCCATGCCCGCCGACAGCCGCACCATCGAGGAGGAGGGCGTCCTCCTCGACAACTGGCTGCTCACCGAGAACGGACGGTTCCGCGAGGAGGAGACCCACCGCCTCCTGACCGGCGCGCGGTACCCCTCCCGCAACCCGCGGACCAACCTCGCCGACCTGCGGGCCCAGATCGCCGCCAACCAGAAGGGCGTCGACGAGGTCGGCCGGATGATCGAGAACTTCGGCCTCGACGTGGTCCAGGCCTACATGCGGCACGTCCAGGACAACGCGGAGGAAGCGGTGCGCCGCGTCATCGACGCCCTCGACGACGGCGCGTACGCCTACGAGACCGACTCCGGAGCCGTCATCCGCGTGCGCGTGCGCGTGGACCGCGCGGACCGCTCCGCCACCATCGACTTCACGGGCACCGCACCCCAGTTGCCCACCAACTTCAACGCCCCCTTCTCGGTCGTCAACGCGGCCGTCCTGTACGTCTTCCGCACCCTGGTGGCCGACGACATCCCGCTCAACGACGGCTGCCTGCGGCCCCTGCGGATCATCGTGCCGCCCGGCTCCATGCTGGCGCCGCGGCCGCCGGCCGCCGTCGTCGCGGGCAACGTGGAGACCTCCCAGAGCATCACCGGCGCCCTCTACGCGGCGCTCGGTGTCCAGGCCGAGGGCTCCGGCACCATGAACAACGTCACCTTCGGCAACGCCCGCCACCAGTACTACGAGACCGTCGCCTCCGGCTCGGGCGCGGGCGAGGGCTTCCCCGGCGCGCCGGCCGTGCAGACCCACATGACCAACTCGCGCCTCACCGACCCCGAGGTCCTGGAGTGGCGCCTGCCCGTCCGCGTCGACGAGTTCGCCGTGCGCGAGGGAAGCGGCGGAGCGGGCCGGTGGCGCGGCGGGGACGGCGCGGTCCGCCGCATCCGCTTCCTGGAACCCATGACCGTCTCCACCCTGTCCCAGCACCGCAGGGTCCCCCCGTACGGCATGGCGGGCGGCGAGCCCGGCGCGCCCGGAGCCAACCGGATCGACCGCGCGGACGGCACCGTCACCGCGCTGGACGGCAGCGACTCGACGGACGTCCGCCCCGGCGACGTGCTGGTCGTCGAGACCCCCGGCGGTGGCGGCTACGGTCCACCGCCCGACCCCCACCGAGCAGGAGAGAAGTGCGATGATCTTCGGGCGTTCTGAGCGCGGCAAGCCCCCGGTGGAGCCCGTCACGCTCAAGATCCTGGTGGCCGGCGGCTTCGGCGTGGGCAAGACCACGCTCGTCGGCGCGGTCAGCGAGATCAGGCCACTGCGCACCGAGGAACTGCTCACCGAGGCGGGACGCCCGGTCGACGACCTCAGCGGGGTGGAGACCAAGAGCACCACCACGGTGGCCATGGACTTCGGCCGCATCACCCTCCGCGAGGACCTGGTGCTGTACCTCTTCGGCACACCCGGCCAGGAACGGTTCTGGTTCATGTGGGACGAACTCGCCGAAGGAGCCCTGGGCGCCGTCGTCCTCGCCGACACCCGGCGGCTGGAGGACTGCTTCGCGGCCGTCGACTACTTCGAGCGGCGCTCCATACCGTTCCTCGTCGGCGTCAACTGCTTCGAGGGAGCCGCGCGGTACCCGGCCGACGACATCCGCCGGGCCCTCGACCTCGACCCGGACGTACCGCTCCTGATGGGCGACGCCCGGGACCGGGAGTCGGCCAAGACGATCCTCATCGGTGTCGTCCAGCACGCCATGGCCCAGGCGGCGCGGCGCCGGCAGGCCGTCACCACCTGAACCCGGGGCGCCCGGGGGACCTCCTCCCGCGGCACGGCGGGAACCCCCCACCCCGGTGCGTGCCGCGGCTCGCAGGACGAGGACCGGGTACTTCCCCGCCGAACCCGTCTCCTGATAGACGCAGGAGGCATGACACGACTCCCCGCCGCGGTACGCCCCCTGCTCACCGCGCTCGCCGCCCTGACGGCGACGGCCGCCACGACCACCCCCGCAGCATCCGCCCCGGCGACACCGGAGCCCAGGGCCCCGAAGGACTTCGTGGCCCTGGGCAGTGTCGATCCGACGATCCTCCAGGAGATCCGCTACTTCACCCCGCACAACTTCGTCGGCGAACGCATCGACGGCTACCGGGAGCCGCTGTGCGTCCTCACCCGCCCCGCCGCCCGGGCCCTGCACGAGGCCCAGCGGAAGCTGCTGCCCCGCGGCTACTCCCTCAAGGTGTACGACTGCTACCGGCCCCAGCGCGCCGTGGACCACTTCGTCCGCTGGGCCGAGGACCCCGACGCGCAGGCGATGAAGGCCGAGTTCTACCCGGACGTCGACAAGTCCCGGCTGTTCGCCGACGGTTACATCGCCGAGAAGTCCGGCCACAGCCGCGGCTCGACCGTGGACCTCACCCTCGTACGGCTCCCCGCCGCACCGACCCGCCCGTACCGCCCCGGAGAACCCCTCACGCCCTGCTTCGCGGACCGGGACGAGCGGTTCCCCGACAACTCCGTCGACATGGGCACCGGCTACGACTGCTTCGACACCCTCAGCCACACCCTCGACCCGCGTGTCCAGGGCGAACAGCGGGCCAACCGGACGCTCCTCAAGAACACCCTGGAGCGCCTCGGCTTCGTGAACCTGGCCGAGGAGTGGTGGCACTACACCTTCAGGCCGGAGACCTTCCCGGACACCTACTTCGACTTCCCGGTGGCCCGCCGATCGCTCACCGGACACCGCTGAACGACCCCGCGGAGACGCCTGCGCCCCGATCGGCTACAGTCCGCGCGTGCCCAGAACCCGAACCCCCGGCCCCGATCCCGTGCCGGACTCCCACTGCTCGAGCTGCGGCACGCCCTTCGGCGAGGGCGTCTCCGGCTGGCCCCGCACCTGCCCGGCGTGCGGCACCACCGCCTACCGCAACCCGCTGCCGGTCGCGGTCGCCCTCCAGCCCGTGTACGACCCGAAGGGCACCGCCCTGGTGGTCGTCACCCGCGCCATCGCCCCCGCGCGCGGAGGCACCGTCCTGCCCGGCGGTTACATCGACGACCGGGAGGACTGGCGCCAGGCCGTCGTCCGCGAACTCCGGGAGGAGACCGGCATCGACGCGGCGAGCCGGGACGTACGCCTCGTCGACGCCATGAGCTCGCCCGACGGGCACCTGCTGCTGTTCGGCATGCTTCCGGAACGCCCCGCGGAAGGACTGCCGCCGCCGGCCGCCACGGACGAGACGGAGGGCCGGCACCTGCTGCGCCGTGCGGAGGAGCTCGCCTTCCCGCTGCACACGCGCGCCGTGCGGGCCTGGTTCGAGGGCCGGTACCTCTGACCCGTGGACCGGCCGGTCCACGGCGGTGCGGACGGGACCGGGATCCTCCCCTCCCCTGGGGCGGTGCCCCGCTCAGTCCGGCCCGAGCCCGCGGACGCGCACCGGGCGGGACGGACCGCGGCCGGCGCCGTGCCCGTCCTCCCGCTCGACGACGACCCGGGAACCCGCCCGCCGGACGGCGTACCGCTCGACGCCCGGCTCCTCCCCGCCGGCGCCGGCGTCCACGACGACCGTCCCACCGCCCCTTTGCCCCGGGGCGGGCGCCCACACCTCGAGTTCCAGCCCGCCGTCCTCCCCGCGCACGGGGAGGACGGCGCCCGCGCGGGCGAACACCGGAATGCGGTCCAGGGGCGCGTCGACCACGATCCGGCCGGGTCCGTCGAACGCCCGGCCCGTCGCCGTCTCGTACCAGCGTCCTCCGGGCAGCCGCACCGTACGCCGTTCCGCCCCCGCCACCAGCACCGGCGCCACCAGCAGGCCGTTGCCCAGGAGGAAGGCGTCCTCGCAGTCGCGCAGCGCACGGTCCTCCGGCGCCGACCACCACAGCGGCCGCACACAGGGAGCACCGGTCCGTCGGGCCAGGTGCGCCAGGGTCACGAGGTACGGCCGCAGCCGGCGGCGCTCGACGAGAGCCGCGCGCGCGTGCGCCAGCACCTCGGCACCGAACTCCCACGGCTCCCGGCAGCCCGCCCCCGCGCGGGTGCGGAGCAGCGGCAGGTGGGCGCCCAGCTGGAGCCACCGGAGGTACAGCTCGGGAGACGGAGTCCCGCCGGTGCCGCCGACGTCCGGCCCCGCGTACGGGACACCGCACAGCCCGAGTCCCAGCACCAGGGCCAGCGACGCCCGCAGTCCGGGCCAGCCGGCGGCCGCTTCCCCCGGCAGGGTCCCGCCGTAGCGCTGTACGCCGGCCCACCCCGAGCGGGAGAACAGGAACGGCCGCTCCTCGGGCCGCAGTGCCCGCAGCCCCTCGTGGGCCGCCCGGACCATGCACAACGCGTACACGTTGTGCGCCTCGCGATGATCACCCTCCCGCCCGTCCAGGGCGTGACGGGCCGAGCGGGGGAGCGGCGGCTCCCCGGACGAGGTGAACAACGCCGGCTCGTTCGCGCCGTGCCAGAAGCCCGCGACCCCCCGCTCCGCGTACAGACCGCCCCACCACGCGCGCACACGCGGGTGCGTGAAGTCGGGGAAGACCACGTCCCCGGACCGGGCCGCCCCCCGGACGACGGC
>NZ_LIRG01000426.1 GCF_001419695.1 Streptomyces prasinopilosus | reverse complement strand
CCGGCGCCCGCGCAGGCGCCCGACGAGCGGCCGGCCGGCGACGGGGCCCCCGGCGCCGACAGCCCGGCCGCCCACCCCGGCCACCCGGTCGACGACGCCCCGGAGGCCGTCGACCTCACGGCCGACCCGCAGGCCGAGGCCGTCCCCGCTCCCGCCACCCGGCCGGAGCCCGCACCGGATTCCGGGCCCCGGCCCGCTCAGGCCTCCGCCCCGGCCCCCGGCGCCGAGCACACGCGGGTGTCCGACGGCCCGGAACCGGAGCGGGCGGCGCAGCAGGCTCCGGAGCCGGAGGCCCCGGAGCCGGTCACCGCCAAGGGGCTGCCCAAGCGCACCCCGAAGATCACCGCACCCGCCGAGGCACCCCGGCAGCGCAACGGTTCGGTGGACGCCGAAGCCCTGCGCCGCCGTCTCGGCGGCTTCCGCCGGGGGGCGGAAGCCGGACGCCGGGACGTCGAGGTGGAGATCGCCGAGGAGACGGGCCCGCACCGACCGCCGTCCACCGCGACCCCCGCCACATCCGAAGAAGCCACGGGGGGCACCGTCGAGGAGGCAACGAGTTGACCGCGCCGAGTACCTTCGGACTGAGCAGTGAAGCCCGCAACCTGCACTGGCTGCTGACCAATCTCGTCGAGGAGGTGCCCGGCATCCTCTCGGTCGCGGTGGTCTCCTCCGACGGCCTGCTGCTGCTCTCCTCGGACCCCGACCTCGCGAAGGCCCGGACGGTCCCGGGCGAGGGCGCCCGCACCGCCGGGGAGGCCGGGGTACGGGCCGGGAAGCGCGCCGGTCCGCGCGGCTCCGCCGCCGATCTGGCCACCGTCGTCTCGGGCATCGGCAGCCTCACCGTCGGCGCCGCCAAGCTGATGGACTACGGCCAGGTCCGGCACACCATGGTGGCGATGGACGAGGGCAGCCTGTTCGTGATGTCGATCAGCGACGGTTCGCTGCTCGGTGTGCACGGCTCCGCGGACGTCGACATGAGCGTGGTGGCGTACCACATGGCGCTGTTCGTGGGCAGGGCCGGCCACGTCCTGACCCCCGAACTCCGCAGCGAACTGCGCCTCTCCATGGAGAACACGGCCCTGGAGAACGAGTCCACCGGGAGCACCCGTTGAGCGGTGAGACCAGGAAGAACCTCCCGGTCCGGGGCGGTGACCGCAGGCCCGCCCGCGTCCGCCCCTACTCGCTCACCGGCGGCCGCACCCGCTTCGGCCACGTGCTCCTCGTCGAGACGTTCGTGGCGGCCCCCGCCGAGCTGGAGGCCGCCGAGGAGCGCAGGGAACTGCCGAAGGGCTCGCTGACGACGGCGTTGCTGCCGGAGCTGCGGGCCATCGTCGAACTGTGCCGCCGCATGCGGACGGTGGCCGAGATCGCCGCGCTGCTGAAGATGCCGCTCGGCGTGGTCCGCGTTCTCCTGAGCGACCTCGCGGACCAGGGAAAGATCCGTGTCTACGGAACGGGAACCGGCCACGGCACGGGCCGCCCGGACCGCGCGCTGCTGGAAAGGGTGCTGAGTGGACTCCGCCGTCTCTGAGGCCGTTCAAGGCGTCACCCCGCTCGCCGAGGACGACGAGCCGTCGCTGCCCTGGCAGACGGACCGCACCCGCGCCCCGATCGCCACGAAGATAGTGGTGGCCGGCGGTTTCGGGGTCGGCAAGACCACGCTGGTCAGCACCGTCTCCGAGATCAGGCCTCTGGAGACCGAGGCGCTGATGACCGAGGCGAGCGCGGAGACCGACGACCTCACCGCCACCCCGGACAAGCTCACCACCACCGTGGCGATGGACTTCGGCCGGATCACGCTCGACGACGACCTGGTGCTCTACGTCTTCGGCACCCCCGGCCAGCAGCGGTTCTGGTTCATGTGGGACGACCTGGTGCGCGGTGCGATCGGCGCGGTCGTGATGGCCGACACCCGCCGGCTCAAGGACTGCTTCCCGGCGCTCGACTACTTCGAGAGCTGCGGCCTGCCGTACGTCGTCGCGGTCAACCACTTCGACGAGACCGAGCTGTTCGAGCCGGACGACGTGCGGGAGGCGCTCACCATCCCCTCCCGCATACCTGTCATGATCATGGACGCGCGGCGCCGGATCTCGGTCATCGAGACCCTCCTGTCCCTGGTGGGTCACGCGCTCGAGGAGACCCCGGAGTAATCCGGGAGTCCCCGCCCGGCCAGCGGAAGCCCCCGTCCAGCCAGGAGAACCCCTATGCGGAAGATACTCGTCGTCGGAGCCGGCCAGTCCGGTCTCCAGCTCGCCCTCGGCCTCCAGTCGCACGGGTACGAGGTCACCCTGATGTCCAACCGGACCGCGGACGAGGTCCGCACCGGGCGGGTGATGTCGACGCAGTGCATGTTCCACACGGCCCTGCAGCACGAGCGTGATCTCCGGCTGAACTTCTGGGAGTCCCAGGCCCCGAAGATCCGCGGGCTCGGCGTCTCGGTCGCGGCCCCCGGCTCGCACGACCCGGGCCCCACGCAGCGCGCGATCGACTGGCTGGGCAGGCTCGACGGGTTCGCCCAGTCGGTCGACCAGCGGGTCAAGATGGCGGGCTGGATGGAGACGTTCGCCCAGCGCGGCGGCCAGCTGGTCATCCACGGCGCGGCCGTCGGCGACCTCGACTACTTCTCCCGCACGTACGACCTCGTGCTCGTCTCCGCCGGCAAGGGCGAGCTGGTGCGGATGTTCGGCCGCGACGCGTCGCGCTCCCCGTACGCCGCGCCGCAGCGCGCCCTCGCGGTGGCCTACGTCCACGGGCTCGCCCCGCGTCCGGAGCACCCGGACACCGAGGCGGTCCGCTGCAACATCGTCCCCGGGGTCGGCGAGATGTTCATCATGCCGACGCTGACCACCTCGGGCCGCGCCGACATCCTGTTCTGGGAGGGGATACCCGGCGGCCCGCTGGACGTCTTCAAGGACGTCAAGGACCCGGCGGAGCACCTCTCCCTGACCCTGGACCTCATGGAGAGGTTCCTCCCCTGGGAGTACGCACGGACCACCGAGGTCGAACTGACCGACGCCGGCGGCACCCTCGCCGGCCGCTACGCCCCGACCGTCCGCAACCCCGTCGGCACCCTGCCCGGCGGCGGCCTGGTCCTCGGCGTCGCCGACGTGGTCGTGGCCAACGACCCGATCACCGGGCAGGGCTCCAACTCCGCCTCCAAGTGCGCCGCCTCCTACCTCGCCTCCATCCTCGAGCGCGGCGACAGGCCGTTCGACGAGGCGTGGATGCGGGACACCTTCGACCGCTACTGGGCCACCGCCCGGCACGTCACCAAGTGGACCAACGCCATGCTGGCCCCGCCGCCCCCGCACGTCCTCGACGTCCTCGGTGCCGCCGGCGGCCTCCAGTCCGTCGCCGACCGGTTCGTCAACTGCTTCGACGACCCGGCCGACCTCGAGAACTTCTTCTACGACCCGGAGAAGGCCGGCGCCTACCTGGCGGAGGCCTCGGGGGCCGCGGGGGCGTAGCCGGGCGCGTACCCCTGGTCGGGCCCCTCCGTCGCCCCCTCGGGGAGCTCGGGCGGTACGTAGTGCCGCAGGGGCTCCCGGTCCGGGTCGGGGCGCACGGCGCCCAGGACCGGGTTGGCCGCGACCGGGGAGACCTTCACCTGCGCGCCGGGCCGCGGCGCCTGCACCACCATGCCGTCGCCGAGGTAGACGGCGACGTGCGTGGCGTCGGGGAAGTACACGACGAGGTCGCCCGGCCGCAGTTCGTCCAGCGGTACCCGGTCCAGCCGTGCCCACTGCTCCTGACTGGTCCGGGGCACCGGCGTCCCGGCCGCCCGCCACGCCTCGGAGGTCAGCCCCGAGCAGTCGTACGCCTCGGGGCCCTCGGCACCCCACTCGTACGGCTTCCCGATCTGCTCCACCGCGTACCGCAGGGCCCGGGCGCCCGCCGCGGAGGGCGCCCGGGCCCTGCGGT
>NZ_LIRG01000425.1 GCF_001419695.1 Streptomyces prasinopilosus | reverse complement strand
GTCGAGATGATCGACGAGGCCGAGAAGGTCACCCTGTTCTGCGGCGCCGGCACGCGGGGCGCGCACGCCGAGGTCATGGAGTTCGCCCAGAAGATCAAGTCCCCGGTCGGGCACGCCCTGCGCGGCAAGGAGTGGATCCAGTACGACAACCCGTACGACGTCGGCATGAGCGGGCTGCTCGGGTACGGCGCCGCCTACGAGGCCACCCACGAGTGCGACCTGCTGATCCTGCTCGGCACCGACTTCCCGTACAACGCCTTCCTCCCCGACGACGTGAAGATCGTCCAGGTGGACGTGCGGCCCGAGCACCTGGGCCGGCGCACCAAGCTGGACCTGGCGGTGTGGGGCGACGCGCGGGAGACGCTGCGCTGCCTGATCCCGCGGGTCCGCACCAAGGACGACCGGAAGTTCCTCGACCGGATGCTGAAGAAGCACGCGGACGCGCTGGAGGGGGTGGTGAAGGCCTACACCCGCAAGGTGGACAAGCACGTGCCGATCCACCCCGAGTACGCGGCCGCCGTCCTGGACGAACTCGCCGACGAGGACGCGGTGTTCACCGTCGATACCGGGATGTGCAACGTCTGGGCCGCCCGGTACATCTCGCCCAACGGCCGCCGCCGGGTCATCGGCTCCTTCTCCCACGGCTCGATGGCCAACGCGCTGCCCATGGCGATCGGGGCGCAGTTCACCGACCGGGGCCGGCAGGTCGTGTCGATGTCCGGCGACGGCGGATTCTCCATGCTGATGGGGGACTTCCTCACCCTGGTCCAGTACGACCTGCCGGTGAAGGTGGTCCTGTTCAACAACTCCTCCCTCAGCATGGTCGAGCTGGAGATGCTGGTCGCCGGACTGCCGTCGCACGGCACCGGCATGAAGAACCCCGACTTCGCCGCCGTCGCCCGCGCCTGCGGCGCCCACGGGGTGCGGGTGGAGAAACCGAAGGAGCTCGCCGGTGCGCTGAAGGCCGCGTTCAAGCACAAGGGGCCGGCCCTCGTCGACATCGTCACCGACCCCAACGCGCTGTCCATCCCGCCGAAGATCAGCAAGGAGATGGTGACCGGCTTCGCCCTGTCCGCCTCCAAGATGGTGCTGGACGGAGGGGTGGGCCGGATGGCGCAGATGGCGCGGTCCAACCTGCGCAACATTCCGCGCCCGTGACGGCCCCGGACTCCCAGCTCTGTCCCCAGGGGCAAAGTAACCAGCGGGTAGCTTTCGGATAGTCAGATGACCCGTTTCGGGCCAGGGCACCGCGTGCGCGTCGGACTCGAAGAAGTTCGGGCCCTGGTCCAGCAACTTCATGACCGAGTACCACGCCCGCCACGGCGGCAATGGCGTGTTGGTGCACTGGCACGTGGAGGAGAAGAACGTCTGTATCTACTCCCAGCTCAAGAGCTGTTCCTCCTCCGAGGTCGCGGCGATGACCGAGGGCCTGCTGCGGCACTGCACGGACGCCGAGATCGAGTCGAACAACGTGGACACGCACGGCGCGTCCGTGGTCGGGTTCGCGTTCACCGAGCTGCTGAACTTCCGTCTGCTACCTGGCCAGTCCCGGCCTGCGCCGGGAGATCCACGGCGGCCTCCAGGTCGTGGAGAACTGGAACAGCGCCGACACGGTCCTGCACCACGGCAAGGACGGCGCCCTGACCGGCCCGGACAAGGAGCACGCCGAGACCTCGATGCTCGCCCTGCACCTGCTCCAGAGCAGTCTCGTGCACGTCAACACCCTGCTGCTTCAGCAGGTGCTCGCCGAGCCGGCCCGGGCGAAGAATCCGAGCGAGGAGGACCGGCGCGGCCTGACCGCGCTGTTCCGGTCGAACGTCAACCCGTACGGCACCTTCCGCCTGGACATGGACAAGCGGCTCGACCTGCCGACCGCTGCCGTGCCCCGTCCCCGCACCCCGGCGGACATCGCCGACCGATCGAGTACGGGGACACAATGAAGGGCCTCGCTGATCTCACCGGCCCCCGGATGAACGAGGCCGTGTGGCCGGACGCTCGACCCGGCGGCCGTCGGTTTCGAGGTGCTGTCCTGGCCGGATGGCGGCCGGTGCGGTCAGGCGTCGCCGGTGTCGGTCGCTGTCGCCTCGCCGAGCATGGCGAGGGTCAGCACGTTGCCGGAGATGCCCCAGCCGCCGTCGGCGACCTCTTCGACCAGCACCATGGTGTTGTTGCGGGCGCGCTCACCGTAGATCTCGACGTACAGCTCCGTGGTGCGGGTGACGATCTCCTCCTTCTGCTTCGGGGTGAGGGTCTTCTCGGGGACCTTGAAGTTCGCGAAAGGCATGGCTGGTTGTTCCTTCTGTCGGTGGGGCGTCACAGGGAGCTGCCTGCGGTGAGCAGGCTGTCCAGTCCGAGGCGGCGGAAGAAGTCGGCGCGTACGCGGTCGGCGACCGCGCAGACGACTTCGCTGCCGTCTCGGCTGGGGTCTATGTGGGTGCGCAGCGGCCGAGTGCCATGTGCCATCGCGACCAGGTGCACGACGGCTTCGGCGACCTCGGTCACGTCGGCGTCCGACGGGATGAGCGCGGCTAGGCGCTTGCCCAGATCGTCCATCAGGGGGCGGTGACGCTGGTCGTAGATTTCCGCACGGTCGGCGTCGGCGGGGGCGCCGGCGTTGGCGAAGTGGTTGGTGCCGGTGGTGAACGCACCGGGCACCACGATCGCGGTGTCGATGCCGAACGGGAGCACCTCGGCGGCGTAGCTGACGGCCAGGGCGTCCATCGCGGCCTTGGCGGCGAAGTACGGGGCCAGGAACGGGGGGCAGCCGCCGCGGGTGCTGGAGCTGCCGATCCACACCAGCAGCCCCGAGCCCTGCTCACGCAACTTCGGCAGGGCGGCGCGGTTGACGCGCTGCGTGCCCAGGACGTTCACGTCGTACAGGTCCGCGAGTTGCTCGGCGGTGAACGCCTCGGCGGCGCCGAGGACCATGTGCCCGGCGTTGTGCACGACCACATCCAGCCGGCCGCGCTCGGCGAGGATCCGGTCGACTGCGGCGTCGGCGGAGTCCTCGGAGGTGACGTCCAGCTCGACGGCCTGTACGTCGACCTGGTGGTCGGTGCCGTAGCGCGCCAGGTCGGCCACCGCGGTCGCGTTACGGGTCGCCGTCTGGCGGATGCCCGCGTACACGGTGTGCCCGGCGAGGGCCAGCGCACGCACGGACAGCGCCCCGATGCCGCTGGAGGCCCCGGTGACCAGGATGACCTTCCCGGTGCCGTCGTTCCTCATGACAGGGTCCTTCGTTGATCGGTGGGATGGCCGCGAGCGGCTCAGATGATTCCGCCGTTGGCGCGGACGACCTGTCCGTTGATCCAGTGGCCGGCCGGGGAGGCCAGGAACGCAACGACCTCGGCGATGTCGGACGAGGTACCGAGGCGCTCCAGCGGGGGCTGGGCGGCCAGACGGGCGATGGTCTCCTCGTCCTTTCCGTCCAGGAACAGGTCGGTGGCCGTGGGGCCGGGCGCGACGGCGTTGGCGGTGACGTCCCGGCCCCGCAGCTCC
>NZ_LIRG01000424.1 GCF_001419695.1 Streptomyces prasinopilosus | reverse complement strand
GGCCCGCGCGGGCCACACCGCAGACGATCGGCAACGGCGTCCGGTTCACCGACGTCACCGGGAACCCCGTGCACGCCCACGGCGGCGGGATCATCAAGGTCGGCGCGTACCACTACTGGTCCGGGGAGCACCGCAACGAGGACAACACCTTCCGGTACGTCGACGCCTACCGTTCGGCCGACCTGAAGAACTAGGAGTTCCGCAACCACGTCCTCACCCAGGCCGGCGACCCCGAACCCGCCACCGCCGACATCCGTCCCGGCCGCGGCCCGCACACCGGACCACCGGCGGCCCCCGGCGGATCCTCCTCGCCGGCGCCTGCACCGTCTGCGACCAGCCCGGCGCCCCGTACTCCGGCCGGGGACAGCGACTGCCGCAGTACCTGCGCAGGGGTCTCTCGGTCGCCAACTACGCGGACTCCGGCGGGAGTACGGTCGGGCATCCGGGGAACCCGCGGTTGTGGGACACCGTCCGGACCGCGATCCGGCCCGGTGACCTCGTCCACCTCGCCCACAACGACAAGACCACCGACGGAGCCGCCTACCGGGCCGACCTCGAGACCAGGGTGGCGGGCGTGCGGGCCCAAGGCGGCGAACCGGTCCTCCTGACGCCCGTCGTACGGCACTGGTTCAACGCCGACGGCCCCCTGGACCACGACACCGCACTCCTGGCCGAGGGGCCCGGCGTCGACCCCCCGACGGTCGTGCGCTCCGTCGCCCCGGCCGCCCGCGTCCCGCTGATCGACCTCACCGCCAGGACCGGGGAGCCGGTGGAGTCCCTCGGTGCGGAGGGCTCCAGGGCCCTCCACCCGTACGACGGGAGACGCGGCGGCACCCCGCCCCGGAGCACGGCGCCACCCGGTTCGCGGCCCTGGTCCGCGACGCACTCGTCCGCGGGCACCCGGTGCCCGAGGACCGGGTCAGGAGGGGAGGAGACCCCTGGGACGTTCCGACCGGAACCGGAGCGTCCCAGGTTCCCCACGAGTGCCCACGAGCACCTCCACACTTCGGCCGGTGCCGAAGTGTTCCGCGGCTAGCGTTCCCGCATGACCGAGAACGCGCCGAACGCCGTCACCGGGTTCGCCGGACTGCACCACGCCGACGAGCCCCTCCTGCTGCCCAACGCCTGGGACCACGCCTCCGCCGCCGCTCTCGCCGCACAGGGGTTCCGGGCGGTCGGCACCACCAGCCTGGCCGTCGCCGCGGCGGCCGGACTGCCCGACGGGGCCGCGGCGACGCGTGAGCAGACGCTGCTGCTCGCCCGCACCCTCGGCCCGGGACCGTACTGGCTGTCCGTGGACGCGGAGGACGGCTTCAGCGACGACCCGGAAGAAGTGGCCTCGTTCGCCCGGGAGTTGTATCGCGCCGGTGCTGCCGGGATCAACCTGGAGGACGGGCTCGCACCCGTCGGCCGGCACGCTGCGAAGATCGCCGCGGTGCGGGCGGCGGTCCCCGGACTCTTCGTCAACGCCCGCACCGACACCTATTGGACCGCCCGTCCCGGCACGGACGGCCGCACCCGGCGGGAGGACACCTTCCGCCGACTCGACGCCTACCAACAGGCCGGAGCCCAAGGTGTGTTCGTGCCCGGTCTCACCGAGCCCCACGAGATCGCCGCCCTGGTGCACCGGCTCGACGTACCGCTCAACGTCCTCTACTCGCCCACCGGCCCCTCCGCTTTGCAGCTCGCCGGCCTCGGCGTGCGCCGGATCAGCCTCGGCTCCCTGCTGTACCGGCGGGCACTGGGCGCCGCGGTGGAGACCGCGACCGACGTCCGGGAGGGGCGCACGCCCACCGGCGCCGTGCCCGCCTACGCGGAGGTCCAGGCACTGAGCAGGCACTCCGTACGGGGCGGGGCCGGCACCACCGTCGTCTTCGGACGGCCCCGGTGCGACTGACGTCTCCCGCGCGTCGCACCGGGCGCGGTGCAGGGCGCGCGCCGGCGGGGCGCACGTGCCGACCGCCACCCGGAAGCCGCAACCACCCGAGCGCGGCGGCAGTCCGTGAGGGCGGGGCGGCAGTGGCGGCGGAGGCGTGGTGAACCGCCGCGCCGGAGGCATGCGCCGCTCACCCCCGCGTCGTACGGCGTTCACGCGGGGCCCCCATCCTCCACACGCGGCGTGATCACGCCGCGGAAGGCAGCCGCCCCCCACCGGCGGCATCCAGGAGGCACGCACATGGGACACGGGCACCCGCACGGACACGGTCACGGACACCACCACCACGGGGACGGCCACCGGCACGAGGCGACGACGCCCCTGCCCGCCGCCTTCGACACCTCCGTGCCCGACGAGGCCCTCTCCCCGGAACAGAAGTCGCGCCGCACCCTCCTGCGCCGGGCCGGGCTGCTCGGCGCGGGCCTCGCGGCCGGCAGCGTGCTGACCACGGGCACCGCGGCCGCCGCCCCCGCCCGGACCGGCGGGAACAGCCGCGGCGGCCCGCGGCGGGGCAAGGGCTTCCTGTGGCTGGCCGGTGACCACCACATCCACACCCAGTACAGCAGCGACGGCAAGTACCGCGTCGTCGACCAGGTCCGCCAGGGCGCCAGGCACGGCATGGACTGGCTGGTCATCACCGACCACGGCAGCGAGACGCACGCCAGGATCGGCGTGGAGAAGGTGAACCCGGACATCAAGGAGGCCCGCGCCGCCCACCAGGACACCCTGGTCTTCCAGGGCCTGGAGTGGAACATCCCGGCCGCCGAGCACGGCACCGTCTTCGTCCACCCCGGACGCAACGAGGTCGCCGTCCTCAAGCGGTTCGAGAACGACTACGACGGCAGCGTGAAGGGCGCCTCCGACTCCACCCCCGCCAACGAGGCGCTCGCCGTCGCGGGCCTGGAGTTCCTCGCCGAGCAGGTGAGACGGCGCACGGTCGACGACGCCCTGATGCTCGCCAACCACCCGGCGCGGCGCGGCGTCGACTCCCCGCACGAGATCCGCGCCTGGCGCGACGCCACCCCGAAGAACCATCAGATCGCCGTCGGCTTCGAGGGCGCCCCCGGCCACCAGGCCGCCGGTCTGCCGGCGCCCCTCGGCATGGGGCGCGCCCGCGGCATCTACGACAACGCGCCCGGCGCCAACTCCTTCCCCGGCTACCCGCTGGAGAGCTACCGCACCTGGGGCGGCTTCGACTGGATGACCGCCACCGTCGGCGGACTGTGGGACAGCCTCCTCGCCGAGGGCCGCCCCTGGTGGATCACCGCCAACTCCGACTCCCACCAGGTCTACGCCGACACCGGCGCGCGCGGCACGGGCGGTGACTTCGCCACCGACGGCAGGTACCCGGACCCCGTGTACAACGGGCGGATCGACGTCACCCAGGGCGACTACTGGCCCGGCCAGTACAGCCGCACCCACGTCGGCGCCGACGGCTTCTCCTACGCCGCCGTCATGGACGGCATCCGCGCCGGCCGCATCTGGGTCGACCACGGCCGGCTCGTCGACGGCCTCGACGTCCGGGTCTTCGGCGGCGACCGCTGGGCCACCCTCGGCGGCGCGCTGCACGTGCGCAAGGGCACCCGGGTCACCCTGAGCGCCGACGTGACGCTCGCCGGCGGCACCAACTGGGCGGGCTTCGTACCGAGACTGGCCCGCGTGGACGTCATCCAGGGCGACGTCACCGGCCCCGTCGCCGACAAGGACACCTTCACCGCGCCCACCGCGAAGGTCACCCGCTCGTACGACGTCGGCGGGACGGCCGGCACGGTCCGCGTCACCCACGACCTCGGCCGCGTCGACCGCCCGCTGTACGTCCGGCTGCGCGGCTCCGACGGCAACCGGACCGCCGTCGGGGCGAGGGGCGCCGGGGTCGACCCCGCGGGCCCCGCCATCGACGTCGTCGGCGACGCCGACCCCTGGCGCGACCTGTGGTTCTACACCAACCCGGTATGGGTCCTGCCCGCATGACGCCCCGCGCCCACGCCCACGCCCCTTCCCCTGTCCTCACCGTCGACGCGGACCTCCGGGACCTGCGGAGCGCCGACCGCCTCCTCCACCGCCTGGCAGCCGGGCTGGAGCTTCCGGAAGGGACGTTCGGCTGCACGCACCTGGTGCGCGGGCAGCGCCCGCGGGTCGTCGTCTCCCTGTCCCTGCCGTCGGAACCGCACCTGCGCACCGTGCGGGAGCGGCTCAGGGCGGACGGGCACGGAGAACCGGCGGCCGGCCTGCCCGACGCGTCCGGCCGTGCGGTGCTCTACCCGGGGGCGTCCGCCCTCACCGGCACGATGACGGTCGCGGAGCTGATCGCGGCATCCGCGATCAGCGGTGTGACCGTCCTCGGCGCGCCGGGCCCGCCCGACCCCGGGACCCGGGTGGTGACACGGGACCACGTCCGCCCGCAGTGGCAGGGGGACGCGCTCGTCCTCGCCGCCACCCCGGCGAGGGGCGGCGTCCTCGTCCCCTTCGAGTCCCCGGACCCCACGCCCTGCTGCGCGGACCACTGAGCGCACCGCGCCCCGCACCTCCCCGCACCCGCGCCCCCGTGCCGGCCCCGCACCGCCGGGCCGGCACGGGGGCGTGCGGGACGGCCCCCGCACGGCGCGCCGATCGCACGGGCGTTCCCGCGCCCGGCGTGAGCCGTTCACCCGTCCCGGCCGGGACCCCGCTCCCCGGAGAAGACGAACGAGAACTCCGCGGGCTCCGCCCGCAGCGCGTACCGGGGGAGCGGGCCCGAGCCGCACGACTGCGAGCCGATGCCGTGCTGGGCGTGGTCGAGGTTCACCCACACCGTGCCGCCGGGGACGAGGTCGGTGAGGTGCCGGGCCGCGTCGAGCCGCTCGCTCGTCCAGGGACGGGCGGTGAACCAGAACGCGGGGTCGCCCTCGACGCGGAGCCCGCCGAGTTCCACCCAGCGCACGTCGGCCCGCGCCCCGTTCTCCTGCGGGCGGACATAACGGGGCGGAGGAGGGCGCGGGAACGCCCGCGGTGCCGGACGTTGACCTTCGGCCAATGCTTCGGCAAGGGGTTGGGCGAAGTCCGCACGAAGCGTTGCCCGCCGTTCGGAATGACGAACAGGCGCCCGCAACAAGGGCGTTGAGGCCCGGGACGCGGGTGGTGCGAGGGGTGTCAGGACGCGTCGGCGGCGCGGGCCCGCGAGACCGCGCGCGTGCCGCTGCCCTTGCGGGCCGTCCGCAACGCGCCCTCCAGGGCGAACGTCGCCGCGCCCAGGCAGACCGGATCGGTGGGGATCGGGGAGAGCACGATCCGGGCGGCGGCCAACGGGCGGCGGAGCGCGTGCCGGCCGACGGCCCCGCGCACCGCGTCGAGCAGGGGCTCGCCGAACGCGGCCGCGACCCAGCCGCTGAGCACGACCACCTCCGGATTGAACAGGTTGACCAGGCCGGAGATCCCGGCCCCGACGTACCGGGCGGTGTCCTTAAGGACCCTGACCGCCACCGGGTCGCCCG
>NZ_LIRG01000423.1 GCF_001419695.1 Streptomyces prasinopilosus | reverse complement strand
ATCTGGAGGGGAACCCAGACAATGAGCCACAACCAGCCGGGCCCGTACGGCGGGCAGCCCCAGCAGCCCGGACCGTACGGTCAGCCGGGTCCCTACGGCCAGCAGCCGCAGGCTCCGCAGCCCGGCTACGGCTACCCCCAGCAGCCGCAGGCCCCGCAGCCCGGTTACGGCTACCCGCCCCAGCCCGGCCAGGGCGTCCCGCCGCAGCAGCCCCCGTACGGCCAGGCCCCGTACGGGGGCTGCTGCGGCGGGACGCCCTGGCCGGGCTGGGGCGGGTAGCCGTAACCGGGCTGCGGGGCCTGCGGCTGCTGGGGGTAGCCGTAGCCGGGCTGCGGAGCCTGCGGCTGCTGGCCGTAGGGACCCGGCTGACCGTACGGTCCGGGCTGCTGGGGCTGCCCGCCGTACGGGCCCGGCTGGTTGTGGCTCATTGTCTGGGTTCCCCTCCAGATGCTTATGTGTCGCTGACATCCTGTCTCAGCTCCGGTGCGGTCAGGCCATCGGGGGGTGCACCGTTACAAAGGAATCGCGTTTCGGGACTGGGCCGTGACACCTCTAAACTGAGGCGCGTGACCGAGAACTCTCAGCAGCCGCAGCCGCCCACCTCCGAACTGCCGACCCAGTACGCGCCGGCCGACGTAGAGGGGCCGCTGTACGAGCGCTGGGTGGAGCGGGGCTACTTCGAGGCCGACGCGAAGAGCGACAAGCCCCCGTTCACCGTCGTCATCCCCCCGCCGAACGTCACGGGCAGCCTGCACCTCGGGCACGCCTTCGAGCACACCCTCATCGACGCCCTGACCCGCCGTGCGCGGATGCGGGGCTTCGAGACGCTGTGGCAGCCCGGCATGGACCACGCCGGCATCGCCACGCAGAACGTCGTCGAGCGGGAACTGGCCAAGGAGGGCAAGTCCCGGCACGACCTCGGCCGGGAGGCGTTCGTCGAGCGCGTCTGGCAGTGGAAGGACGAGTCCGGCGGGCAGATCTCCGGCCAGATGCGCCGCCTCGGCGACGGCGTCGCCTGGTCGCGTGAGCGCTTCACCATGGACGAGGGGCTGTCGAAGGCCGTCCAGACCATCTTCAAGCGGCTCTACGACGACGAACTGATCTACCGCGCCGAACGCATCATCAACTGGTGCCCGCGCTGCCTGACCGCGATCTCCGACATCGAGGTCGGGTACCAGGACGACGACGGCGAACTCGTCTCCATGAAGTACGGCGACGGGGACGACACCATCGTCGTCGCCACCACCCGCGCCGAGACGATGCTCGGCGACACGGCCGTCGCCGTCCACCCCGACGACGAGCGGTACAAGCACCTGGTCGGCAAGCTCATCAAGCTGCCGCTGACCGACCGCTCCATCCCGGTCGTCGCCGACGAGCACGTCGACCCGGAGTTCGGTACCGGCGCCGTCAAGGTGACCCCGGCGCACGACCCGAACGACTTCGAGATCGGCCGCCGCCACGGCCTGCCGTCCCTCACCGTGATGGACGAGCACGCCGTCATCACCGTCCACGGCCCCTTCCAGGGCCAGGACCGGCTCGAGGCCCGCTCCGCCATCGTCGCCGCGCTGCGCGCCGAGGGCCGGATCGTCGCCGAGAAGCGGCCCTACGTCCACTCCGTCGGCCACTGCTCGCGCTGCCGGACCACCGTCGAGCCGCGCCTGTCCATGCAGTGGTGGGTCAAGGTCGGCCCGCTGGCGAAGGCCGCCGGCGACGCCGTCCGCGACGGCAAGGTCACGATCCACCCGCAGGAGATGGAGAAGCGGTACTTCGACTGGGTCGACAACCTCCACGACTGGTGCATCTCCCGGCAGCTGTGGTGGGGCCACCGCATCCCCGTCTGGTACGGCCCGGACGGCGAGGTCGTCTGCGTCGGCCCCGACGAGGAGCCGCCGGCCGGCGAGGGCTGGCATCAGGACACCGACGTCCTCGACACCTGGTTCTCGTCGGGCCTGTGGCCCTTCTCCACGCTGGGCTGGCCCGAACAGACCGAGTCGCTCGCGAAGTTCTACCCGAACTCCGTCCTGGTCACCGGCTACGACATCCTCTTCTTCTGGGTCGCCCGGATGATGATGTTCGGCCTGTACGCGATGGACGGCACCCCGCCGTTCCACACCATCGCCCTGCACGGCATGGTCCGCGACCAGTTCGGCAAGAAGATGTCGAAGTCCTTCGGCAACGCGGTCAACCCGCTGGACTGGATGGACAAGTACGGCTCCGACGCCCTGCGCTTCACCCTCGCGCGCGGCGCCAACCCCGGCGTCGACGTGCCGATCGGCGAGGACTGGGTCCAGGGCTCCCGCAACTTCGCCAACAAGATCTGGAACGCGACCCGCTTCGCCCTGATGAACGGCGCGACGGTGGACGGCCCGCTGCCGGACGCCTCGAAGATGTCCTCCACCGACCGCTGGATCCTCTCCCGGCTGAACTCGGTCGTCGCCGAGGTCGACGCCCACTACGACGACTTCCAGTTCGCCAAGCTGTCCGACGCCCTGTTCCACTTCGCGTGGGACGAGGTCTTCGACTGGTACGTCGAGCTGTCCAAGACGACGTTCCAGGCGGGCGGCGAGCCGGCCGAGGTCAGCAAGCGCGTCCTCGGCGAGGTCCTGGACGTCACGCTGCGGCTGCTGCACCCGGTGGTCCCGTTCGTCACCGAGACGCTGTGGACGACGCTCACCGGCGGCGAGTCGGTCGTCATCGCCGACTGGCCCGCCGACAGCGGCTTCCGGGACGCCGGCGCCGAGCGGGAGATCGGGACCCTCCAGTCCGTCATCACCGAGGTCCGCCGCTTCCGCGCCGACCAGGGCCTGCAGCCCGGCCAGCGGGTCCCCGCCCGGCTGTCCCTCGACGGCTCCGCGCTCGCCCCGCACGAGGCGGCGATCCGGCAGCTGCTGCGCCTGCAGCCGGAGGGCGAGGGCTTCACCGCGACGGCGACCCTGCCGGTGGCCGGCATCGAGGTCGCCCTGGACCTGTCCGGGGTGATCGACTTCGAGGCGGAGCGCAAGCGCCTCTCCAAGGACCTCGCGGCCGCGCAGAAGGAGCGGCAGCAGGCGGAGGCCAAGCTGGGCAACGAGGCGTTCCTGGCGAAGGCCCCCGACCACGTGGTCGACAAGATCCGTACGCGCCTGGCCAAGGCGGACGAGGACATCGCCCGCATCGGGACCCAGCTGGAGCGGCTCCCGAAGGCGTAGCACCCGGCCGCCCCGTCCCGGAAGGCCCCCGGAGCCCGAGCGGTTCCGGGGGCTTTCCGGGACG
>NZ_LIRG01000422.1 GCF_001419695.1 Streptomyces prasinopilosus | reverse complement strand
CCGATGAGGCTCCAGACCTCGTCGGGCGAGGCGGGGACGACACGGCTGACGGAAGTCGAGGCCATGGTTCTTTCTCCTGGATTCCGTTGCTGGTGCGGGGGGGGGTGCCGGGGATCAGGCGCCGTCGGGCAGCGGGGCGGCCGGGCTGACCAGGCCGGCGGCGCGCAGGTCCGTCCAGAACGCGGCCGGGACGGTCTCGTTCAGGGCGGCGACGTCCTCGGCGATGCGGCTGGGACGGGTGGCACCGGGGATGACGGCGGCGGTCGCCGGGTGGGCGAGGGAGAACTGCAGCGCGGCCGCCTTGATGCTGACGCCGTGCTGGTCGGCGAAGGCCTTGAGCCTGCCGACACGCTCGGTGATCTCCGGCGGGGCCTGCCGGTACTCGAAGTGGGTGCCGCCGGCGAGGACGCCGGAGCTGTAGGGACCGCCGACGACCATGTCGACGTCCTGTTCCCGGGCCAGGGGCAGCAGCCGCTGCAGGGCGTGCTCGTGGTCGAGGAGGGTGTAGCGCCCGGCGAGCAGGAAGCCGTCGGGCTTGGGCTCGTCCAGCGCCAGGGTCGTCTCGATCGGCTCGGTGCGGTTGACGCCCAGGCCCCAGGCCCTGATGACGCCCTCGTCCCGCAGGCGGGACAGGACGCGGAAGGCGCCGGTGCGGGCCTCCTCGAACTTCTGGAGCCACGCGTCGCCGTGGAAGTCCTGGGCGATGTCGTGGACCCAGACGATGTCGAAGCGGTCGACGCCCATCCGGCGGAGACTGCCCTCGATGGAGCGCTCGGTGGCGTCGGCGGTCCACTCGTGGAGGACCTTGTGGGGGTTGCCGTGCTCGAAGAGGCCGCCCTTCTCGCCGAAGTCGGGGACGTCGGTCTCCGGCTCGTCGAGGATGACCCGGCCGACCTTGGTGGACAGCACGTAGGAATCGCGGGGCTTGGCCGAGAGCACCCGGCCCAGGCGCTCCTCGGCGAGGCCGGCGCCGTAGAAGGGGGCGGTGTCGTAGTAGCGGATGCCCTGGTCCCAGGCGGCCTCGACGGTGGCGCGGGCGTCCTCGTCGGGGATCGCGCGGAACATGTTGCCCAGCGGGGCGGTGCCGAAGCCGAGACGGCCGGGGAGGATTTCCTTCAGGGACATGGATGACGCCTTTTCGATCGATGTCTCGGTGGGGGTGAGGCTTGAGGGGGCGGGTGCCTCCCGGTGCGGCGGCTCGCCCGAAGGGGGCCGGCACCGGGGTGGGAGGACACCCGCCGGAGCGGTAGGGGCGGCCACATTTAAATGCAGAAGCGCTCTACCTGTTAAGACAATAATTGCAGACGCGGGCTAACGCAAGCGGGTGCTGCCCGCCGCACCGGGCGGAGCGGACAGGGTGCGGGGGGGGCGTGCATCGCCCCCGCGGACGCGACGGGCGCGCGAGCCGTTTCGGGCGGGGCGGCGGCCGTGATGCCCCGCCGGGCCGGGCTGCGTAGCCTTCGTCACAAGAGGAGGAAGGAGTTCCGCATGACGCCGAGGCAGCCCGTGACCGAGCTCGACGCCCGCTACAGCTCCGCGCTCAACCCCCGTCCGGGTGCGGAGGACGTCACCGCCACCGACTGGGCCGAGGTCCAGCGCCGGCTGCGGGCCGCCGAGGTCTTCTGGATCACCACGGTCCGGCCGGACGGACGGCTGCACGTCACGCCGCTGATCGCCGCCTGGCACGACGGGGCGCTGCACTTCAGCACCGGGCCGGGCGAGCAGAAGGCGAAGAACCTGGCCGGAAACGCCCACTGCGCACTCACCACGGGGCACGGCTCGCTCTCCGAAGGCCTCGACATCGTGATCGAGGGAACGGCGGAGCGGGTGACGGATCCGGCGCGGCAGGACGAGGTCATCGCCGCGTTCGAGGCGCAGTACGGGGACCACATCACCTCGCCGGAGGGGACCTTCCACGGCTTCGGCGACCACATCCGCAGGGGCGACGACCTGCTGTTCGCGGTGGCCCCCGGCACGGCGTACGGCTTCGGGCACGACGGCGGGGTGTTCAGCCACACCCGCTACACCTTCTAGTGGCCCGGTTCGCATCGTCGGCCGAGTGATCGACATGCTGCCCGGTGGACGGCATCCTTCTCTTCCCGTGGATGAAGTGCGGGAGTGATCCTGTCGACCTCGGAACGCAAGGGCAGCGCGCGCGACTCCTGGCACGGCTTCTCGACGCCTTCGGCGAGGCCTTCCCCCGCCGGAGACGTCGCTCCGCGAGATCGCCGCCCGGACCGAGACCGGCCACGCCCTGTTGCGATACCGCTCCGGGTCACTCCCGGGTGTCCTGGCCGCCCTGCTCTGGGCGCAGCGAGCCCGAGACGACGAGGCGCTCCCGGAGGCCACCCGGCGTGCTCGAGGGGCGACTGTCGCGCCCGGTCGCGCCCGGCACGAGCCGGCTGCCCGGTCCGCATTGCATAAAACTGCGGCTGTACGTATAGTCATGCCGTCAAGGAGGAGGTTTCCGTGAGCGTACGAGTAGCTGTGGCCGGGGCCAGTGGATATGCGGGCGGGGAGCTCCTGAGGCTGCTGCTCGCGCACCCAGGAGTGGAGATCGGCGCGCTGACCGGGAACTCCAACGCCGGGCAGCGGCTCGGGAGCCTGCAGCCGCACCTGGCGCCGCTCGCCGAGCGGGTGCTCGAGCCGACCACCGCCGAGGTGCTCGCCGGGCACGACGTCGTCTTCCTCGCGCTGCCGCACGGACAGTCCGCCGCCGTCGCCGAGCGGCTCGGGCCGGAGGTGCTCGTCGTCGACATGGGCGCCGACCACCGGCTCGCCGACGCCACCGACTGGGAGACGTTCTACGGTTCCCCGCACGCCGGCACCTGGCCCTACGGCCTGCCCGAACTGCCGGGCGGCCGCGCCGCGCTGGAGGGGTCCAAGCGCATCGCGGTGCCCGGTTGCTACCCGACCGCCGTCTCGCTCGCCCTGTTCCCGGCGTACACGGCGGGCCTCGCCGCACCGGAGGCGGTGATCGTCGCCGCCTCCGGCACCTCCGGCGCGGGCAAGGCGGCCAAGCCGCACCTGCTGGGCAGCGAGGTCATGGGGTCGATGTCGCCGTACGGCGTCGGCGGCACCCACCGGCACACCCCCGAGATGATCCAGAACCTCAGCGCGGCGGCGGGGGAGCGGGTCTGCGTCTCCTTCACGCCGACGCTCGCACCGATGCCCCGCGGCATCCTCGCCACCTGTACCGCGAAGGCCCGGCCCGGCGTCACCGCCGAGGCCGTCCGGGCCGCCTACGAGAAGGCGTTCGCCGACGAACCCTTCGTCCGCCTCCTCCCCGAGGGCCAGTGGCCCGCGACGGCGTCCGTCCACGGTTCCAACGCCGTTCAGATCCAGGTCGCGTACGACGGGGCCGCGGGGCGGATCATCGCGATCAGCGCCATCGACAACCTCACCAAGGGCACCGCGGGCGGCGCTCTGCAGAGCATGAACATCGCCCTCGGGCTCGACGAGTCCACCGGACTGACGACGATCGGAGTCGCGCCGTGAGTGTGACGGCAGCAAAGGGATTCACGGCGGCGGGCATCGCCGCCGGGATCAAGGAGAACGGCAACCCCGACCTGGCCCTCGTGGTCAACAACGGACCGCGCCGCGCCGCCGCGGGCGTCTTCACCTCCAACCGCGTCAAGGCCGCGCCCGTGCTCTGGTCCGAGCAGGTGCTGAAGAGCGGACAGGTCGCCGCCGTCGTCCTCAACTCCGGCGGCGCCAACGCCTGCACGGGACCGAAGGGCTTCCAGGACACCCACACCACCGCCGAGAAGGCCGCCGAGGTGCTCGGGACCGGGGCGGGCGAGATCGCCGTCTGCTCCACCGGGCTCATCGGGGTCACCCTGCCCATGGACAAGCTGCTCCCGGGAATCGAGACGGCCGCGGACCGGCTGTCCGAGCACGGCGGCGAGAAGGCCGCCATCGCCATCAAGACCACGGACAGCGTGCACAAGACCGCTGTGGTGACCAAGGACGGCTGGACCGTCGGCGGCATGGCCAAGGGCGCCGGCATGCTCGCCCCCGGCCTCGCCACCATGCTGGTCGTCCTCACCACCGACGCCGACGTCGAGGCCGGGGAGCTGGACCGGGCCCTGCGCGCCGCGACCCGCGTCACCTTCGACCGCGTCGACTCCGACGGCTGCATGTCCACCAACGACACCGTGCTCCTGCTCGCCTCCGGAGCCGCCGGCGTCACCCCCGCCCCCGAGGAGTTCGCCGACGCCGTGCGCGCCGTCTGCGACGACCTCGGCCAGCAGCTCATCCGGGACGCCGAGGGCGCCAGCAAGGACATCAGGGTCGAGGTGGTGGGCGCCGCGACCGAGGACGACGCCGTCGAGGTGGGCCGCTCCATCGCCCGCAACAACCTCCTCAAGTGCGCCATCCACGGCGAGGACCCCAACTGGGGCCGGGTGCTGTCCGCGATCGGCACCACGAAGGCCGCCTTCGAACCCGACGAACTCGACGTCGCCATCAACGGCGTCTGGGTGTGCAAGAACGGCGGCGTCGGCGAGGACCGCGACAAGGTCGACATGCGCTACCGCGAGGTCCACATCGTCGCCGACCTGGGCGCCGGGGACGCGACCGCCACCATCTGGACCAACGACCTCACCGCCGACTACGTCCACGAGAACAGCGCGTACTCCTCATGACCGCCACCCGCAAGCACACCGCCCTGCCCAAGGCGCAGATCCTCATCGAGGCACTGCCCTGGCTGACCCGGCACCACGGGAAGACCGTCGTCATCAAGTTCGGCGGCAACGCCATGGTGAACGAGGAACTGAAGAACGCCTTCGCCCAGGACGTGGTCTTCCTGCGGCACGCCGGCCTCAAGCCGGTCGTCGTGCACGGCGGCGGCCCGCAGATCAGCGCCGCGCTCGACCGGCACGGCATCGTCAGCGAGTTCAAGGCCGGCCTCAGGGTGACCACCGAGGACGCCATGGACGTCGTACGGATGGTGCTGGCCGGACAGGTGCAGCGCGAACTGGTCGGGCTGCTCAACCGGCACGGGCCCTTCGCCGTCGGCCTCACCGGCGAGGACGCGCACACCCTCACCGCGACCCGCCACCGGCCCGAGATCGACGGCGAGCCCGTCGACATCGGACGGGTCGGGGAGATCACCGAGATCGACACCGGGGCCATCGAGGCCCTGCTCGCCGACGGCCGCATACCGGTCGTCTCGTCCATCGCCCGGAGCCAGGACGACCATCATGTCTACAACGTCAATGCTGATACGGCGGCTGCGGCACTCGCTGCTGCTCTGGACGCCGAGACCCTCATGGTCCTCACCGACGTCGAAGGCCTCTACGAGGACTGGCCGAACTCCGACGAGGTGATCAGCCGCCTCACCGCCTCCCAGCTCGAGAAGCTCCTGCCGGAGCTGTCCTCGGGCATGGTGCCGAAGATGGAGGGCTGCCTGCACGCCGTGCGCAACGGCGTGACCACCGCCCGCGTCATCGACGGCCGGGTCCAGCACTCGATCCTGCTGGAGATCTTCACCGACGAGGGCATCGGCACCATGGTCGTGCCCGATGAACCCGACGGGACCGACGGCGGCCACGACCCCTCCGAGGCCGAGACCGACACCGTGGCCGCAGCCGTGGCCGCACAGGACCGGACACCGCACGCACAGGGGGAGTCGTGAGCAACGAGGAACTGAGCACGCGGTGGCGGGGCGCGCTCATGGACAACTACGGCACGCCGAAGCTGTCCCTGGCCGGCGGCGCGGGCACCACCGTCCGCGACGCCGACGGCAAGGAGTACACCGACCTCGTCGGCGGGATCGCCGTCAACGCGCTCGGCCACGCCCACCCGGCCGTCGTCGAGGCCGTCAGCCGGCAGATCGCCTCCCTGGGCCACGTCTCCAACCTGTACGTCGCCGAACCGCCCGTCGCGCTCGCCGAACGGCTCCTGCGGCTCTTCGGCCGGGACGGCCGGGTGTACTTCTGCAACTCGGGCGCCGAGGCCAACGAGGCCGCGTTCAAGATCGGACGGCTGACCGGCCGGACCCACATGGTCGCCACCGACGGCGGCTTCCACGGCCGCACCATGGGCGCCCTCGCACTGACCGGCCAGCCGGGCAAGCGGGAGCCGTTCGCACCGCTGCCCGGGGACGTCACCCACGTCCCCTACGGCGACGCGCAGGCCCTGGCCGCCGCGGTCACCGCGGACACGGCGCTGGTCGTCATCGAGCCGATCCAGGGCGAGAACGGGGTCGTGGTGCCCCCGCCCGGCTACCTGAAGGCCGCCCGCGCCATCACGGCCGCCACCGGCGCGCTGCTCGTCCTGGACGAGGTGCAGACCGGCGTCGGCCGCACCGGCAACTGGTTCGAGTACCAGGCCCACGAAGGCGTCCTGCCCGACGTCGTCACCCTCGCCAAGGGGCTCGGCGGCGGGCTGCCGATCGGCGCGACCGTCGCCTTCGGCCGAGCCGCCGAACTGCTGCGCCCCGGCCAGCACGGCACGACCTTCGGGGGCAACCCGGTCGCCTGCGCCGCCGGACTCGCCGTCCTCGACACCATCGAGAACGAAGGACTGCTCGAGAACGTCAAGCGGCAGGGCGAACGGCTCCGCGACGGGATCGAGAACCTCGGCAGTCCGCTGATCAGCCATGTCCGGGGCGCCGGCCTCCTCCTGGGTATCGTGCTCACCGAACCGCTCGCGCCCCGGGTGCAACAGGCGGCTCAGGACGCCGGTTTCCTGGTGAACGCGCCCGCCCCCGATGTCGTACGGCTCATGCCGCCGCTGATCCTCGGGGACGACGCGGTGGACGCCTTCCTCGGGGCGCTGCCCGGCATCCTGGACGCCGCCGGCCGGGCCGCGGACGGGGAAGAGGGAGCCGGACGGTGAGCCGGACCACGCACCGGGGCGGGAAGCGCACCACGAGCCGGGGAACGCCCCAGAGGACGACCGGAGAATGAGACGACGATGACGACGAGCCACGATCAGGACCACGGACAGCCTGCCGGGCCTGCCGTACCGCAGACCCGCACCGCACGCCACCGCCGGATCGTGGACATCCTCAACCGGCAGCCGGTGCGTTCGCAGAGCCAGCTGGCGAAGCTGCTCGCCGACCACGGGCTGACCGTCACCCAGGCGACGCTCTCCCGGGACCTGGACGAGCTGAACGCGGTGAAGATCCGCGACACCGACGGCGACCTCATCTACGCGGTGCCGAGCGAGGGCGGCTTCCGCACCCCGCGCGCACCGCTGGGGGAGTCCGCCAAGGAGGAGCGGATGCGGCGGCTCTCCCAGGAGCTGCTGATCTCCGCCGAGGCGTCCGCCAACCTCGTCGTCCTGCGCACCCCGCCCGGCGCCGCCCAGTTCCTGGCCTCGGCGATCGACCAGGCCGAACTGCACGACATCCTGGGGACCATCGCCGGCGACGACACCCTCATGCTGATCAGCCGCGATCCGGCGGGCGGGCAGGCGCTGGCCGAGCACATGCTGAGGCTGGCGCAGAACGGGAACTGAGCGCACCGGGAACCGGAGGGGGCCGCGCCTGCCCGCGGCCCCCGCACGGACGGCCTCGGCGTCCCCGGCACCGGCCGGTGATCACCCCAGCCGGGACGCCAGGCCCCCCGTGCAGCGCACCTCGTCGCCCGCGGTGATCAGCAGCGCCTCCACGCCGGGCAGCGTCTCCAGCCACGCGAGCCCCTCCCGGGACCCCATCGCGAAGGCGGCCGTGGCCCAGCAGTCGGCCCAGGTCAGCCGGGGCGCCACCACCGTCACCGCGACCAGGTCGGTCACGGCGGGGCGGCCGGTGCGCGGGTCGACGATGTGATCGCCGCGCTCGGCGGTGCCCGAGGTGGCGACGGCCAGCTCGTCGGCGCCGGCGGCGGAGACGACGGCCGCCAGACCGCCCGGACGGAGCGGGTCCGACACCCCCACCCGCCACGGCCGCCCGGCGCCCGGCGTCCCCAGCAGCTGCACGTCACCGCCGCCGTTGAGACTCACGCCGACCGCTCCGGCCTCCGCGAGCCGTCGCGCGGCCCGCTCGACGGCCCAGCCCTTGACGATGCCGGTCGGGTCGAGCCGGCCCCGGTAGCGGGTGCTGAACCAGCCCCCGCTCACCCGTTCCGCCTCCGCGGCCAGCTCCAGCACCTCGGCGACCTCGGGGTCGCACTCCCCGACCGTCAGCTCGCCGCGCGCCAGCCGCGAGATCTGCGAGTCGTCCCGGTAGGTGCTGAACACCTCGTCGACGCGGCGCAGCCCGGCGATCGCGTCCTCCAGCGCCGCCTGCACGGCGGCCGGTCGCCCGCCGCGGACGTCGAAGGAGAAGACGGTCCCCATCGTCTCCTCCGTACGGCGCACCGCGGCGGGAGCCTGTGCGGACTCCGCCACCGTCTCAGCCACCGGCCTTGTCCAGAGCGGACTGCAGCGACTTCTTGTACCCGGCACTGGTGTACGTGGCCCCCGACACGGCGTCGACGTCCGCGCCGCCGGTCTTCACGACGGCCTGGTTGAGCCTCGGGACGGACTGGTTGGTGACCCGGTCGCTCTGGCCGCCCTTGGGCGCCTGCACGGCCTCCGCCCTGGTGATCTTCCCGCCCTCGACGGTGATCCGGACCTGCACCGCCCCGTAGTCCGTCCGCACCGCGTCCCCGGTGACCGTGCCGTCCTCGAGGGAGGCCGGGGCGCTCCCCCCGCCTCCGCCCGGCCCGCTCCCGGCGGAACCGTCCCCGGTGGAGCCGCCGCCGCTCTCGGCGGCTTGGGCGGCCTTCGCCTTGTCCAGGGCGGACTGCAGCGACTTCTTGTACCCGGCACTGGTGTACGTGGCCCCCGACACCGCGTCGATCTCGCTGCTCTGCGCGGCGACGGCGGCCTGGTTGAGCCTGGGCACGGCGGCCGCGTTGATCTGGTCGCTCTGGCCGCCCTTGGGGGACTGGACGGCCTCGGCCTTGGTGATCTTCCCGCCGCTCACCGTCAGGCGCACCTGCACCGCGCCGTACTGGGTGTCGGCCGCGTCACCGGTGACGGTGCCGTTCGCGATGACCTGGGCGCCGCCCTGCGGGGACTGCGCGGCCGCGGGCGGGACCACGCCGGCCGCGTCCGCGGGGCCCTGGTCGGAACCGGGCTTCAGCGTCAGCAGCAGCACGATCCCGGAGACGGTGGCGGCGGTGGCCAGCACGGCACGCCGGACGGGATGACTCTTCCTCATCGTTCCTCAGGCTCCTGATGGGTGTGGATGACCCGTCGCTCACATCTCGAACGACTCGTGGTGGATACGGCGGGCGGGGACCCCGGCGCCGCGCAGTGCGTCGTAGACCGACTGGGCGAACCCGGGCGGACCGCACATGAAGACGTCGTGGTCGCCGATGTCGGGGATCTTGCGGCGCAGGCTGTCCGCGGAGATGTCGGGACGCTCCCCGCCGGGGCTGTTCACCGCGTACATCAGGCGGGCGCCGCGCTCGTCGGCGATCTTGGCCAGCTCGCCCCACAGGGCCAGGTCCTGGGTGGTGTTCGCCCGGTAGAGCAGGGTGATGTCGCCGGAGGCGCCGGGCAGCGTCTCGAACAGGGCCCGCATCGGCGTGATGCCCACGCCGCCGGCGACCAGCAGCACCTTGCCGCGGCTGCGGCGCTGGGCGGTCAGCGCCCCGTAGGGGCCCTCCGCCCACACCCGGGTGCCGGGCTCCAGCTCGCGCAGCCGGGAGGTGTGGTCGCCGATCGCCTTCACCGTGATCCGCAGCAGGCCGGGGCGGGGAGCCGCCGACAGCGAGTACGGGTGGGAGCTGAACCGCATCCCCGGGGCCAGGAACCGCCAGCGGAAGAACTGGCCCGCCTCGGCGCCGATCCGGTGCAGCCTGCGCCCGCCGATCAGCACCGACACGATGCCCGGCGTCTCCTCGATGACCGCCTCGACCCGCATCCGGTGTCGCAGGTTCAGGCGGATCGGGGTGATCACCCGGTACCAGAGGACCAGTGCGGTGACGACGCCGTAGAGCCCGTACCAGAAGGTCTTCGCGGACGGCTCCACGGCGAACTCGTTGCCGGTGGTGATCTGGTGCCAGAACGTCAGGTACATCGCCGCGTACGTCAGCAGGTGCACGTGGTACCAGGTGTCGTACGGCAGCCGGCGGCGGACCGGGCCGATCGAGAGGAAGGCGATCACGAACAGCAGGCCCGTGCCGACGGCGGCCTTGCCCATGTCCGGCAGCTGCTCGACCGAGGTGATCGTCTGCTGGACGATGTCGCCGAGGGTCTTGCCCGCCTGGAGGGCGTAGCCCCACATGATGAGGAAGACGTGGGCGATGACCAGGCTGACGGTGTACCGCCCGCTCATCGCGTGCCAGCGGGCGACCCGGTCCGAGCCCACCCGGCGTTCCAGCGCGGGCACCCGGGCCATCTGCAGCACCACGAGGGCCATCAGGTAACCGGCCAGGAGACCGGTGATGCGGCCCGCGGCGATGATCCGGCCGGTGGTGTCCGAGATGGACGGTGTGTTGTCCCACCACAGCCACAGCACGGCCACCGCGCCCGCCCCCACGGCGAGCAGCAGGGGCACGGCGGGGGAGCGGCGCGGACGGATGCGGCGCATCGTCTGGCGGCGGGCGGCACGTCCGCCTGCGAGCGTGGTGGTCACGGTTCCTCCGGGGACTTGACCCTTGGACCACACATACGTGCCGTGACACGGGAGCGTTCAGCGGTGTCCGGAGGCGGGACGGACTTTCGCCGCCGGCCTACGGCACGTCCGGGACCGCGGCCTCCGAAGACGCCGGACGCCGCGGGGCCGGGGACGGTGACGGGGGAAGCGGCAGGGGCAGCCCGGGGAGGCCGTCGAGGCTCGCCGCGATGTGGTCCTTCTTGGTGAAGTACGCGTCCAGCGAGGCGTCGTCCTCGCGCGCGAACCGCTTCCCGTGCAGGTCGCGGTCCGCCTCGTACGCCATGAAGGGGACGGCGTAGCCGCAGCTGTCGCGGATGAGGTCTGCGGACACGACGACGATCGCGCGCAGGCCGTGGGCCGTCGGGTCGATGCCGGGGAAACGGGCGAGCAGCTCCGAGAAGCGCGGGTCGTCCCGGAAGACGGGCTCACCGCGGCCGTGCACGCGCACGACGGTGGGCGGTCCCTGGAAGGCGCACCACATCAGGGTGATGCGGCCGTTCTCCCGCAGGTGGGCGATGGTCTCGGCGGTGGAACCGGCGAAGTCGAGGTAGGCCACGGTGAGTTCGTCGAGGACCGCGAAGGACCCGGTGAGGCCCTTGGGGGAGAGGTTGACCGTGCCGTCGGCGGACAGGGGTGCGGTGGCGGTGAAGAAGACCGGCTGCGCCTCGATGAACGTGCGCAGGCGGCCGTCTATGCGTTCATAGGTCTTTCCCATGTCCACCGATTATGGGGGCAGTTCGTTCGACCGTCTAAGGATATTCGCTGCCGGTGCGGGTTCCGGCGGAGCCGGGGACCTGTCCGTGGCCGCCCCGGCCGGCGTGTCGCGGGGCGGCCACGGCGCCTGTCACGTCACTTCGTGAGCGTGCAGGCGGCCAGGGAGTCCAGTCCGGCGGGGCGTTCGGCGGTGCGGCCGATGGCGGTGGCGATGCGGTTGATGGCGGCGACGCGCTTGTCCTGCAGGGGGCCGAGGATGGC
>NZ_LIRG01000421.1 GCF_001419695.1 Streptomyces prasinopilosus | reverse complement strand
GACCCCATGCACTTCCGCTCCGGCGGCACCGACCCGGGCCGCGACGGCTGCCGCGTCCCCCTGCCCTGGGAGGCCGACGCACCGTCCTACGGTTTCGGGACGCGGCAGCCGTCGCGGCCCGGGTCGGTGCCGCCGGAGCGGAAGTGCATGGGGTCCTGGATGCGGTCGAGGGGGATGTCGGCCTCGGGCAGACCGAGTTCCTCGCCCTGGTAGACGTAAACCGATCCCGGGAGGGTGAGGGTGAGGAGGGCGGCGGCGCGGGCGCGGCGGGTGCCGAGGGTGAGGTCGGTCGGGGTACCGAAAGCCTTGGTGGCGAAGCCGAAGGCGGTGTCGGTGCGGCCGTAGCGGGTCACCGTGCGGGTCACGTCGTGGTTGCACAGCACCCAGGTGGCCGGGGCGCCGACGGGAGCGTGCTCGGCGAGAGTGTCGTCGATGGCGCGCCGCAGACAGTCGGCGTCCCAGGGGCAGGTGAGGAAGTTGAAGTTGAATGCTGTGTGCAGTTCGTCCGGGCGCAGGTAGCGGGCGAAGCGCTCGGCGTCGGGCAGCCACACCTCCCCCACGAACACGCCGCCGTACTCGTCAGCCACGGCCCGCCAGGAGCGGTAGATGTCATGGAGCTCGTCCTGGTCGATGTAGGGCTCCGGGCCGACGCCTTCCACGAAGTCGGGCAGAGCCGGGTCCTTGACGAGCAGGGCGGCGGAGTCGATACGTACGCCGGCGACGCCGCGTTCGAACCAGAAGCGCAGGATGTCCTCGTGCTCCTGCCGTACGGCGGGGTGGGCCCAGTTGAGGTCGGGCTGCTCGGGGGTGAACAGGTGCAGGTACCACTCGCCGTCGGGCACCCTGGTCCAGGTAGATCCGGCGAACTGCGAGGGCCAGTCATTGGGCGGCAGTTCGCCGTTCGCGCCGCGGCCGGGGCGAAAGTGGAACAGCTCACGCTCCGGGCTGCCGGGGCCCGCGGCGAGGGCCGCCCGGAACCAGGGGTGCTGGTCGGAGACGTGGTTGGGAACGATGTCGACGATGGTGCGGATACCGAGTTCGCGGGCCTCGGTGATCAGCTTCTCGGCCTCGGCGAGGGTGCCGAAGGCGGGGTCGATGGTGCGGTAGTCGGCTACGTCATAGCCGCCGTCGACCAGCGGAGAGAGGTACCAGGGAGTGAACCAGACGGCGTCGACGCCGAGTTCGGCGAGATAGGGCAGTCGGGCGCGGACGCCCGCAAGGTCCCCGGTGCCGTCGCCGTCACCGTCGGCGAAACTACGCGGGTACACCTGGTAGATGACGGCGTCGCGCCACCAGTCGTCGGTACGCTGCGGGGTGAGGGCTGCCACGGTGTGGTCCTTTCGGGCAGGGTTGAACTCCGCCGTCGGTCCGGACAGCGGGGCGGGGCGGACGGGCCGGCGGCGGAGGCTTGGAGGGGAGACCGAGGGCGGCGGAGCGATCAGCCCTTGAGCCCGCCGGCCGTGAGGCCGCTCATGATGTTGCGCTGGAAGACCAGGAAGATCAACAAGGTGGGCAGAGAGGCGATCGTCAGCGCGGCGATCAGCACGTTCACCGGCACACCGTTGGAGAGCGAGTAGATCCCGACGTTGAGGGTCTGCTTGGTCGGGTCGGGCAGGGTGAGCATCGGCCAGAGGAAGTCCTTCCAGACCCCGACGACCGCGAAGATCGACACCACGCCGAGGATCGGCTGCGAGATGGGCAGCACGATCGACCACAGGACGCGCATCGGGCTCGCCCCATCCATCGAGGCGGCGTCCAGCAGTTCCCTGGGGATTGAGTCGAAGAACCGCTTGAGCAGGAAGATGTTGAAGGCGTTGGTCACCGAGGGCAGCCATATCGCCCAGGGCGTGTTCAGTAAGTTCCGCTCGATGACCGGCACGTCCAGGACTGTCAGATATTGCGGGACGACGAGAACGGTCGCGGGGATCATCAGTGTCGCCAGCATCATGCCCAGGATCGCCTTGCCGAACACCGGGCGGAGCCTGGACAGCGAATAGGCAGCGGCCACGTCCAGGACCAGCTGGAAGGCAAGGGCACCGAACGCGTAGTACAGGGTGTTGCCCAGCAGCTGGGCGAGGTCCATGACTTTCCAGGCCTGCTGGTAATTGCCGGGCTCGAAGGAATCGGGAACCAGGGTCGGCGGAGTCCGGATCACTTCCTGCGCGTCCTTGAAGCCGCTGGAGATCAGCCAGTACAGCGGGCCGAGGAAGAGCAGCGTGAAACCGCCGACAATCAGGGTGAACGTGATCCAGTACAGGATTTTGCCACGGGGTCGGGCGAGTTGGGCCGGCGAGATGAGCGTACGCGTGGACATGATGGTCTCCCTGGCCTTACTCGTCCTCGGCGCGGCTGAGCCTGACGTACGCCGCCGAGAATCCGGCGAGCAGTGCGAGCAGGAGTAGGCCGAGGGCCGCCGCGGCACCGTAGTCGTTGAAGTTGAAGGCGTACTGATAGATCAGGTAGACGACCGTCGTGGTAGACCCCTCCGGGCCGGCGCCGCCGGTCAGCAGAAACGGTTCGACGAAGACCTGCATGGTGGCGATGACCTGCATGAGCAGCATCAGCGACAGGATGAGCCGGGTCTGTGGGATGGTGACGTGCCAGATCTTGCGGAACAGGTTGGCCCCGTCGAGTTCGGCGGCCTCGTACAGCTCGCCCGGGATGCCCTGGAGCGCGGCGAGGTAGATGAGAGCGGCGCCGCCCATGTTCATCCAGGTCGAGGCGAGGACGACCGAGAGCATCGACAGGTCAGCGTCCTGGAGCCACTGCTGTTCGGGCAGGCCGAAGAAGCCGAGCAGCTCGTTGAGCAGTCCGTAGCCGGGGTCGTAGAGGTATTTGAAGAGCAGGACGGAGGCGACCGGCGGCAGCATCACCGGCAGGTAGACAAGGAGCCGCAGGTAGCCCTTGCCGTGGTGGAACTCGTTGATGACGATCGCCGCGACGAATGGCACCGCGAAGCCGAAGACCAGCGCCAGGACGGTGAACAGGAGGGTGTTGCGCCACGCCTGCCAGAAGGCCGGATCGTTGAACACCGTGACCAGGTTGTCCAGGCCGACCCAGGTGCTCTCGCCGCCTTCGGTCTTCTGGAAAGCCAGGAAGAACTCCCTGACCATCGGATACCAGGAGAACACGGCGAAGCAAACGACCGCGCCGATGAGGAAGCCGTGAGCCGTCAGGTTCCGCCGCAGGCTCTTGGCGAAGGATCCGCCGGAGGTCGCACGGGATGTCTCGTACGGTGTGGAGTGGCGGGGTGGATCCGCCTTGCTCGGGGTCAGGCTGGGGGCCGACATGGTTGCTCCTCGGTACTGATCTGCCGTCTCTGTTGCCGGGGCCAAGCCGCCGGACGGGGCGGTTCCTCACGTCGCCCCGCCCGGTCGGGTCACTGACCGGCCAGGATCTGGTTGACCTGTGACTCCGCAGTGTTGAGGAGCTTGTCGGTGTCGGCGTTCTCGTTGGTAAGGAGGCCGGACATCACGTTGTCCAGGACCTTGTAGACCTCTTGGGCCTTGGGCGGCTCGGCCTTGCCCGCGACGGGGTTGTCCATGAAGGCCCTGAAGTTCTCCACCGGCATCGTTGCGTGCTCGGCGCGGGCGGCGTCGTCCTTCTTCTTGGACTCGTTCAGCCAGAAATTGGGCTGCGGGACACCGACCGGCAGACCGTCGGCCTTGGCGCGCGCCCAGTCGAACTGGCCTTTGCCCACGGTGAGGTTCTTGAAGTTGAGCCAGGCGACCGCGGCCTTGATCTTGTCGGGCGAGATACCCTTCTTGATCATGTAACTGTTTCCGCCGGCCAGGGTGGCCTTCTCACCGGGGATCGGCCCCATGCCGAAGTTCTCGTACTGCGCGCCGAGCTGCTGAACCATGTAGGCGATGTCGTCGGGGGCGGCGAGGAACATGCCGAGCTTGTCGGTGGCGATCTGCTTCTGCAGGTCGCCCCACTTCAACAGCTGGGTCTTGCCCATGCTGTCGTCTTCCCAACACATGGCGTGGAGGTTCTCGGCGACCTGCTTGCCCAGCTCGTCGTTGAAGGTCGCCCTCTTGCCGCTCGCGTCGACGATGTCGCCGCCGATGCTGTACATGTGCGCGGTGAAGTGCCAGCCGCCGGTGTTTCCGGCACTGTACTCGCCGAAGCCCGCGATGCCGTCGCCGAGGCCGGCGATCTTCTTCGCCGCGGTGCGGACCTCCGCCCAGGTGTGCGGCGGGGCGTCGGGGTCGAGACCGGCCTGCTGGAAGAGTTTGCGGTTGATCAGCAGGCCCATCGTGTAATTGCTGGTGGGCAGACCGTACAGCTTGCCGTCCTGCTTGAGCGAGCCCAGGATGTTCGGGTCGATGTCCTTCAGTGCCGGCACGCTCTTGCCGTTGACGTATGCGGTGATGTCCTCGGCGCCGTCGTGGTCGAGCACCTGGGGCAGGTCGGTGAAGTAGGTGTAGAAGACGTCGGGCTGCGACTTGGCCTTCAGCATTGCGGTGAAGCGCGGTGGCTCCAGGCACTGGCCCGGAGTGGAGCGGCCCTCGATGGTGACGTTCGGGTACGTCTTGTTGAACTCCGCGACGTCCTGCTTCCACTCCTTCAGTTCCGCCGCCTTCGCCGTCGGCGGCATGCAGTCGATGGTGATCGTCACCTTCGTCTTCGGATCCAGCGGGGCGGACGGATCCGACGAGCCGCTCCCTTCGGAAGCGCCATCGCCGTTGTCGCTGCTGCTCGTGCCGCAGGCGGCGAGCGCGCTCAGCGTGAGAGCGGAGACGAGGGCGACCGCGCTGACGCGGCGAGTACGGCGGAACCGGGCACTTCTCATGGGTGGTCCCCTTCGGGCAGGAACGTGAAGGTCACCCCACCACCGGACGGTGGAAGCATCGTGGGGTCCGGCACACTCAACCACCCCCGACATCTGAGCGCAATATGTCGCGTCAGCTTCGTAATTCTCTGACAAGAGGGAGTTGATTGAGCACGAAAGAACCGAGGAGCGGGGATCTCGACCCTCTCGGCCGGCCGCTCCTGCGAGCCGTGCGGCGCGGTACGGATGCGTACCCCAAGATCCCGCAGGTCGGCGATGCCGCACTCGGCGAGGTTCGACGCCCTCGGCCCGGGCGTACGCGAACACATCCACCAGTGTCCGCAGCCGCGAGCGAGGACGACCGGGGACCTGACATCCGCACTCGACTCCAGCGCCTGGTGCGGCAGATCGTGCCGCAGGTGAATCAGCGTGATCGCCGGCCGGTCGACGCACCCTGCTGGTGGCAGGCCCTGGCTCGCGCCCCACATACCCGGGCGGTGGCCGAGACCGACCTGCCCCACGCGCGCGGCCCACGGCAGGTGCGCGGCCCCCGTGCTTCGCCGAATCGGCGAAGCACGGGGGCCGTCGGGAAGGCTAGGACAAGTACGCCTCGACCTCGCTGAACTGCGCGCCCGGCCATCCGGTGTTCGCGGTGACGTGCAGCCTGAGGTGGCGCAGGTTCGTACCGGCGGGCAGGTTCACGGTGACCGTGTTGCCGGTCGCCGGGTCGAAGCGGTAATCCTTCGGCATGACCACCGTGGAGTACGCCGAGCCGTCCGTGCTGCCCTGGACAGACAGCGTCTGGGTGCGGGCCTGCCAGGCCTGCGCGGGCGGTAGCTTCAGCACCAACCGTCGTACGCCCTGCGCCGACCCCAAGTCGACGGTGAGGTTCTGCGGGAAGGCGTGGTTGGCGGACTCCCAGTAGGTGTTCACGTCACCGTCGACCGCCTTGCCGGGGGTGTACACGTCCTGGGAGCCGGTGGCGGTGGCCGGGCGTCCCTTGGCCAGGTTGCGTGCCGGGTCGGGGTCCGGGCTGCCTTGGCCGGGCTGCGGCCAGGTGGAGCAGTCCGACCAGGTGCTGCTCCAGCCGGAGTTGCCGCCGCCGTCGGTGAGCGTGAAGGTACCCGAGCCCGCCGGGTACGGGCAGTTGTAGATACCGGCGGCGCCCACGCCGGTGGCCGTGACGTTGCGGAAGGTGGCGGCGCCCGACGTCTCGGCCTGGACCACGACCGTGCCGGTGTTCCGTACGGCGGCGCCGTCCACGGTCACGTTCTTCGCGGCGTGCCCGCGCCCGCCGCCCGACACGAATTCGAAGGCGCTGTACGGGCTGTCGGTGATGGTCGTGTTGGTGATCCGGACCTGGGCCTCGATGGTGCTGTCGTAGGAGTCGACGCGCAGGGCGCCCATGGGGTGGTTCCAGTTGGGGTTCATGGCGCCCGTGCGCACCAGGGTGTTGCCGTCGACCGTGATGGTGCCCGCCAGCGGGTGGAAGGGGTCGAGGAATTTCTGGTTGGAGATCGCGATACCGCTGCCGAGGGCGTTGGTGTCGGTGACCAGGTTGTTCCTGACGGTGATGTCGGTGCCGCCGTAGATCGCGATGCCGTTGGCGAGGTTCGGCTGCGAGATCGTGTTGTTCTCGAAGCTGCTGTTGGTGTCGGGCGCGTACAGCGACCACATGGCGAGCGCATCGTCGCCCTGGTTGCGTAGGAAGTTGTTGCGGACCCTGACGCCGCGCGCATTGCCGTTGAGGTTGAGGCCGTCGGCGGTGGTGTCGAGGATGCGGTTGTTCTCGACGACGAGGTTGTCGTTGTTGCCGGTGAGCCACAGACCGACCTTGAGGTGCTGGAGCCACATGCCGGACACGGAACTGTTCGGGCCGAGGGAGCCGTTGACGAAGTTGTCGGGGCTGGAGTCGACACGCTCGGTGACCTCACCGATGACAGCGAAGTCCTTGATGTGGACCCTGCCTGCCCGACGAGTTCGGCTGGTCGATGAAGCGGGAGGCGCGTACAACGGAGTGCCAGTGGCCGGCACCCTGGATCGTCACGTTCTGCACGCCGCTGAGCGACGAGGTCAGCCGGTACTCGCCCGGCGCGATCCACACCACTCCCCCCTGTGCGGCGGCGATGGCCTCCCGGAAGGCCTGCGTGGAGTCGCCCCGGCCGCTGGGATCGGCACCCCTGTCGGTGACCGACACCGCCCCGGAGGGCTTGGCGGCGGGTCCGGCGGTCTGCTCGAAGTCGGCTACGTCGACGGTGACTTGGACGTCCGCGGCCTCCACGGCAACTCGGTCACCGGCTTGGACGTCCCGGCCGAGCAGCAGCCGCGCGTTGTCGTAAAGGTGGTGCGTCTTGGCGCCGGCGATCCAGGGCGTGTCCACATAGGAGTACTTCGATGTCACCGGCAGGGTCTTGGGGAGCTTCTGGCCGTTGACGTACACGTTGAGGATGCCGGACTGACCGTCCGGGACGCTGTACGCGACGTTCACGGCGTTGGCCGCGCGCGGCACCGTGAACTCGACGCGCTGCCCGGCCGTCAGCCGCACGGCCCGGCGCCCGGAAGCCTCGGAGGCGAGGGTGCCCTGAGTGTAGTCGGGTCCGATCCGGGTGCCGGTGGTAGGGACGGACTCCGCTTCGATGGAGGTGAAGGGCAGGGTGGCACCGGTCGCCGCGTGCGCGGGAGCGGGAGCGAGGGCGACGAGCATGCCGGCGGTCAACGCGACCACCGTGGCACTTACTGCCGCGTACCTGACATTACGGATGGGGTGCGGGTGCATGTGCGTTCCCTTCGTGGCGGGGGTGGGACGGCGGCCGCGCCGGTATCAGGGGCGCCGCCAGCCGGCGGCGCCCTGCGGGAGTCACTCGCGGTCGCCCAGCGAGCCGTTGAGAATCAGGACTTTGAGGTAGTCGGGCAAGTCGGCGAGAGGTTCACCGCGTACAGGGAGCCCGTCGCGCAGCGGAAGGCGAGGACGCCGTCGGGCACGGACAGCCAGGCGAGAGAGCCGTCGCCGGACATCGGCCGCGCTCCCATCGCGCTTCGGCGAGGGGCTGAGCACGGAGCCGTGGTCTGTGGACTGCCGGCCGACCGCGTACCGCGGCCGGTCGGCCGGCGGTGGGAGCCACGGTTCGCCGCGTCGCGGACGTCGGGGATGCGGAAACGGATCCGCGAGAGTGCGACGGAACCCGGGGCATCTCATCAGTGGACCCCTCCGAGCGGGAGTGGTGGGCGCCGCACACTCAAGCACCTGTCAACAAGTCAGCGCAAGATGCTGCGTAAGGTTTGTAATTGATTGACACGGCGATGGATCTCTGAAGGAGAGCCTTTACGTGACCGACATGCGCATCACCAGCGCCGGCTCCCGCAGCAGCCCCTCGGGAGGCATGGCCGTGTCCGATCCGCGCGTTCCTCATCCGAAGCCACCCGCTCATACCCCTGTCGGACGCTGCTCGGTGACCCAATCCGACGCCCGGAGAGCGTCGGTGCGGAACGGACTGCCGAGCGGAACGTTGGCGTCCTCACCCGCGAGGGTTGGTTGTGGCGCACCTCGCACGGAGGCGTCGAAGGCCGCCCGCCCTCTTCCGCCACAAGTCCAGCGACCACCAGGGCCGACAGACCCGTGTCCCCACACATCCGGGCAGTTCAGGAGATGCCCCGGCAGAACAGGCCGGCTGCCCGGATCGGTACGCGCGTCACGCCGTGGTGACAGCGGCGCGCATTTCCCACATCGGGACGTCGGCGCCGTCGGGGCCGGCAGTGATGCGCCGGCCCTCCGCGCCGGTGATGCGGACCGCGTCGCCGGAGGCCAGCGGGCCCGCACCCTCCAGTTCGGCTGCCGCGGGCGAGGAAGAGGTGGGTGAAGGGAGCGGTGGTGATCAGGAGGGTCTTGCCGGGGCGGACACGGGCGACGTGCAGGGCGGCGTGCTTCCGCCGGATGCCGATCGCGCGCCGGGGCAAGCCGGAGGCGAGAGTGGTCCAGCCGCCGAGGGCCAGTTCGTCATCGATGTCGAGCTGCTCGTAGCCGGGCTTGATGCCGGCCTCGTCGGGGAGGACCCACACCTGGATGAAGTGGACAGGGGCCTGGTGGGCGGGCTTGCCGGTGAGAGTCCGGGAGTCGCGCTTCTCGCCGTGAAGGATATCGGTGCCGGCACTCATCCGCTGGACGAGGCCCGGGTGGATCACCCCGTTGTGGCCCTCGGAGTCCTGGTGGGCCGGGCCGCCGTCCAGCACTCAGGTGATGATCTCCATGTCGCGGTAGAGATGGGCGTCGAAGCCGGTGCCCGGCGCGACGACGTCGTCGTTGGAGACCAGCGGCAGCCCGCAGTGGGTGTTCTCGGCGTTCCCGTGGCGGGAGAAGGAGGAGGAGCGCCGGGAGCCGAGCCGGCCGACGCGGGTGCGGAGGCGCTCGTCGGTGCGGCGGACGTCGAGAGCGGAGGCCATGACGGTGCCCTTGCCGTCGGCGGAGGCGGGACGCCGGATCGCCATTTAGTTGAGCATTATATCAATTCGCGGGCTCGCGACCTCTCGCCCTGAAAGGTGCAGGCGTTCACATAATAGTTTACGGTTAAACCAACACCCGTCAGCGGGCGTTCGGCACCAGAACGACAGCTGTCATGGGCATCTTCAGCCGTAACCGCACACACGACACCAACCGAACGGAGACCGCAGCCGTGAGCACCCAGATCAAGCTCGCCGTCGTCTACTACTCCTCCACCGGCGTTGTGGCCGAGATGGCCCGGGAGATCGCCGAAGCGGCGGAGAAGACCGGCGCCGAGGTCCGCCTGCTCAGGGCCGCCGAGCTGGCCCCCCAGGCCGCGATCGAATCCAACCCGGCCTGGGCCGCCAACGTCGCCGCCACCGCCGACATCCCGGTCGCCACCCCGCCCGACATCGAATGGGCCGACGCCGTGATCTTCGGGTCCCCCACCCGTTTCGGGAACATCGCCTCGCAGCTCAAGCAGTTCATCGACACCCTCGGCGGCCTGTGGGCCCAGGGCAAGCTGGCCGACAAGGTCTACAGCGGCTTCACCGCCTCCTCCACCACCCACGGCGGCCAGGAGTCCACCCTGCTGGCGCTGTACAACTCCGTCCACCACTTCGGCGGCATCCTCGTGTCCCCCGGTTACACCGATCCCGCCAAGTTCGCCGACGGCAACCCTTATGGCACCTCCCACGTCGACGCCCAGGGCAACAATCCGGTCGGGGACACCACCCGCACCGCCGCCCGGATCCAGGCAGAGCGGGTCGTCAAGATCGCTTCCGGCCTCAAGGCAGGTCTCGCCGCCGCCTGACCCGGCCCTGTCCGGGAGGGGACCGAGGCCCGGCCCGTCGGCCGCACCCCGTCGCGCGGCCGACGGGCCGTCACGGATCCGAGCGACCCCTCCGGCCGGCCGGGGTCGCCTTTTGCCGCACGCTCAAGCGGGTACTTCCACCGTGGACTGCACCTCATGGTGGACACCAGCGCCCGCGGACGCACCAGGAACAAGCCGCGTTCCCCGGCGGTCCGGTCACCGGAAGACACCGACACACGGGAAAGAGGTCATGTGATGAGCGGACCGGTCAGCACGGTCGACGCGTCCGCCGATCAGGCCGACACCGGCCATCCCGAACCGCCCTGCCTGCAAGTGAGCGACAGCCGCGAGGCCACCGTCGGCACGATCCGGGTGCGCCGGGCCCTGCCCCGCCGGGGGCGCCGCACGGTGGGCGCCTGGTGCTTCGCCGACCACATGGGGCCTGCCGACGTCACCGAGAACAGCGGCCTGGACATCGGCCCGCACCCCCACATCGGCCTGCAGACCGTCACCTGGCTGACCGACGGCCAAGTCCTCCACCGCGACAGCCTCGGCTCCGAACAGGTCATCGAGCCGGGCCAGCTCAATCTGATGACCTCCGGCCGCGCCGTCTCCCACGCGGAGGAGGCCACCGGCCACTACCGCGGTACCCTGGAGGGCATCCAGATGTGGACCGCCCTCCCGGAGAACACCCGGCACAGCCAACCGGCCTTCGAGCACCATGCGGAGCTGCCACGGACCGACCTCGACGGTCAAGCCGGCGCCGCGACCGTCCTGATCGGTGACCTCGGCGGTCTGGCCAGTCCCGCCCGCCACGACACCCCGCTCGTCGGCGTCGAGCTGGACCTGCGCGCACCCGCCACGGTCCCCCTGCGTCCCGACTGGGAGTACGCGCTCGTCGTCCTCCAGGGAGCCGTGGCCGTGCGCGACGAGCCCCTGCACCCCGGACGCCTCGGCTACCTCGGCGAAGGACGGGACGAACTCCCCCTGGACGTCCACGAACCCGCCCGGGTCATGCTCCTGGGCGGCGAGCCCTTCCCCGAGCCCATCCTCATGTGGTGGAACTTCGTCGGCCGCAACCGCGAGGAGATCGACGCCGCCCACGCCTCCTGGGCCCGCCAGGACGACCGTTTCGGCCGCGTGGCGTCCTCCCTGCCCCTCATCCCGACCGCGGCCCCCTACTGGCAGCGCGCCTCGGGGGACCGATGAGTACGACACCCCCCGGGGGCCGGGTGTGGATCGACCGGCAGAGCCCTCAGGCGTACCAGGCTCTGCGCGAGACCGCGAAGACGGTACGGGAGACCGCCCGCGCGGCCGGACTCGACCGGACCCTGGTCGAGCTGGTGAACATTCGCGTCTCCCAGATCAACGGCTGCGCCTCCTGCCTGCACCTGCACGTGCGAGCCGCCCTGCGCGGGGGCGAGACCACGCAACGCCTCGCCGTCCTGCCCGCGTGGCGCGATGCCGGCCTGTTCACCGACCGGGAGCGTGCCGCGCTCGCCCTCGCCGAGTCCGTCACCGTGCTGCCGGACGCCCGCGTCCAGGACCAGGACTACGCCGAAGCGACCGCGCACCTCACCGCGGAGGAGATCTCCGCCGTGGCCTGGGTCGCCCTCACCATGAACGCCTTCAACCGTGTGTCGATCGTCAGCCGCCACCCAGTACCACTCCAGAAGGCCACCGCGCCACGCCCGTCCCGGGCGGCCACCGCACAGGAGGGCCCGGCATGAGCGCCATCACCCGCGACAACCCCGCCGAGCACCGCTACGAGATCCACGACGACGGCCGCCTCGCGGGCTTCGCCGTCTACGAACTCACCGACGGGAACATCGCATTCACCCACACCGAGACCCTTCCCGAGTTCGGCGGCCGGGGCCTGGCCGGGCAGCTGGTCGCCGAGGCCCTCGACGACGCCCGGCGCCGCAACCTCGCCGTCCTGCCGTACTGCCCCTACGTCCGCAAGGTCATCGCCCGGGACACCGACACATACCTGCACCTCGTCCCCGAGAAGGACCGGGCCCGTCTCGGGTTTCCTTCCGCAGAAACCGCGTAACTCCGTGCGTCGCCGCGCGAAGAAGCCATGTCGATCACCAGAGGGAGGCCCCCATGAATGAGAAGGACGTCCAGGACGTCGACCTGCTGGTGATCGGCGGCGGCAAGGCGGGGAAGTCGCTGGCGATGGACCGCGCCAAGGCGGGCTGGAAGGTGGCCATGGTGGAGCGGGACAAGATCGGCGGTACATGCATCAACGTCGCCTGCATCCCCACGAAGGCGCTCGTCGGCTCGGCCCGCACCCTGCTCACCGCACGCCACGCAGCCCGGATGGGCATCGAGATCGGCTCCGAACCCGCCGTCGACCTGGAAGCGCTCCGCGCGCACAAGGAGGACGTGGTGGGCGGGATGGTGGAGGCCCACAAGAAGCTGTTCGCCGACTCCGGCATGGACTTCGTCCTGGGGACCGCCCGGTTCACGGGGGAACGGACCGTCGAGATCACCACCGCCGACGGCGCCACCCGGGCGGTGCGCGGCCGGGACGTCGTCATCAACACCGGGACCACCCCGGCCCTGCCTGACCTGCCCGGCATCGCCGACGCGCAGGTGTGGGACTCGGAGACGATCCTGCGCCTGGAGCGGCTGCCCGAGACACTGCTGGTCCTGGGCGGGGGGTACGTCGGTGCCGAGTTCGCCTCGATGTTCGCCGTCTTCGGCACGCGCGTGACCTTGCTGCAGGGCCGCGACCAGTTGCTGCCGCGCGAGGACCGGGACGTCGCCGACGAGGTGGCCCGGGTGCTCACCGATCAGGGCGTCGACGTGCGGCTCGGGGCGCGCGCCAGTGCCGTGCGCCGCGAGGAGGGCCACGGTGACGTCGTCGTCACCCTCGACGACGACTCCGAGGTCCGCGGGCAGGAGCTGCTCGTGGCCACCGGTCGGACACCGGTCACCGCCGGCCTCGGACTGGAAGCGGCGGGCGTGCGGCTGACCGACCGCGGGTTCGTCGCCGTCGACGGCCACCTGCGCACCACCGCCGACCATGTGTGGGCCGCCGGGGACGTCGCCGGCAGCCCACAGTTCACCCACGCCTCCTGGCACGACTTCCGCGTCCTGCGGGACAACCTCACCGGCGGTGACACCGTCACCAGCGGCCGGATCGTGCCCTACACCGTCTTCACCACCCCCGAGCTCGCCCGCATCGGCCTCACGGAGACCGAGGCTCGTGCGCAGGGACACGACGTGAAGGTGGCCCGGCTCCGGGTCGCCGCCATCCCGCGCGCCAAGACCCTGCACGAGGGAACCGGCATCTGGAAAGCGGTCGTCGACGCCGGGACGGACCAGATCCTCGGCGTCGCCCTGCTGGGCCACCACGCCGGGGAGGTCCTCTCCGCCGTGCAGATGGCCATGCTCGGCCGGCTGCCCTACCAGCAGGTCCGCGACGCCGTCTTCACCCACCCCACCATGGGCGAGGGCCTCAACCTGCTCTTCGACACCCTGGACGACGACAAGGCGCGCGGCTGACCGGACGGACGGGGGCGGTCCGGCCCCGGGCCGTCCCCCAGGTCCCGCCGGCCGTCCTGTCCCTGGGCCCCGGATCCCGCCGGCCGGGCGAGCCACGATGCGGGAGCGCCCCTCGCGCACTGATTGGATGGACACCGGTGGCGTGTCCCGGGGACGTGGCCGAAACTTGCATGGGGAGGCCGGGGGGCTCCCTCCGGCATCCTGGGGCCTCCCTTCCGGGAAGGGAGAGCTCCTCGGTACGGCCGCCCCGGCCGTCGTAGCGAAAAGCGAGGTACGCCTCATGGCCGACCACACCGAGCGACTCGAGCAGGCCCCGCCGCGTCCCGTGGAGGAGAGCGGCTGGCAGACACCCGAGTTCGTGATCGTCGAGACCGCACTCGAGGTCACCGCCTACTCCCTCGCGGCCCGTTAGCCCGCCGCCATGCTGCTGCAGGTGCTCGGCACCGCGGCGGGTGGCGGAATTCCCCAGTGGAACTGCGCGTGCCCCGGGTGCTCCGGGGCACGCGCCCATCCGCGCCGGCGCCGTCGTCATGCCTCGCTCGCCGTCCGGGCCGGTGAGGGCCGCTGGTACCTGGTGAACGCCACGCCCGATCTCGGGGAGCAGATCGAGGCGCACCCGGCTCTGCACCCGGGCCCGGGACGGCGGCAGACCCCGGTGGCCGGGGTGGTTCTCACCGACGCCGAACTCGACCACACCACGGGCCTCACCCGGCTGCGCGAGGCGCACGACGGGCTGGAGGTGTTCGCGACCGGTCCGGTCCGGCGCGCGGTCCGGGACCGGCTGTGCCTGGACGCGGTGCTGGCCCCGTACACCGAGGTGGCCTGGCGTGATCTGCCGGTCCGGGGGTCGGTCCCGCTGGGTGCCGCGGACGACGACGAGGGTCTGCGGATCAGCGCCCTTCCGGTGTCCGGCAAGCGGCCGCGGTACGCGGCCGAGGAGCCGGACGACGAGGCGTGGGTGGTCGCGCTGCGCCTGTACGACCCGGCCACGGGCGCGTCCGTGCTCTACGCTCCCGCCCTGGCCGCCTGGCCCGACCACCTGCACCGGGCCGCCGCCGAGGCGGACTGCGTCCTCGTCGACGGCACCTTCTGGGACGACGAGGAACCCCGCCGTGCGGGCATCCGCGACCGCACGGCCACCGGCATGGGGCACCTGCCCATCAACGGTCCGGGCGGCACCGCCGCGCTCCTCGCCCCGCTGACCGCCCGCTGCCTGTACACGCACCTCAACAACACGAACCCGCTCGTGGACCCCGACGCGCCGCAGCACAAGAAGCTCGCGCGGCTGGGCCTGGAAGTGGCGCACGACGGAATGGTGATCCAGCCGTGACGACCGGGACCACACCGCTCACCGAGCACACCGATCCCTGGAGCCCGGCAGACCTCGAGGGGCGCCTGCGTGACGTGGCGCGGGACCACTACCACGATCGGCACCCCTTCAACATCCGCATGCACAACGGTGACCTCCGCCCCGGGGAACTCCGCCGCTGGATCACCAACCGCTTCCACTACCAGCGCCACATCCCGGTCAAGGACGCCCTGATCCTCGCCCAGCTGGACTCTCCGCCGCTGCGCCGGATGTGGATGCGCCGCATCGAGGACCACGACGGGCGCCAGGAGGGCCAGGGCGGAATCGAGCGGTGGCTGCGGCTGGGTGAGGCGGCCGGCCTGGACCGCGGCACGCTGCTGGACGGACAGGGGGTGCTGCCCGGCGTACGGCTGGCGGTGGAGGGATACGTCAACTTCTGCCGGCTGCGTACACCGCTGGAGGCCGTGGCGGCCTCGCTCACCGAACTGGCCGCCCCGGACATCATGCGCACCCGTATCGACGCCTTCGAACGCCACTACCGGTGGATCGAACCGGACGGCCTCGCCTACTTCCGAAGCCGCGTCCACCAGGGACGGCGGGACAGTTCCGAGGCGCTCGGTCTGGTTCTGGAGTGGGCCCGCACCCCGGCCGAACAGGAGCGGGCGGTGGCCGCACTCGTCTTCAAGTGCGACGTCCTGTGGGCGCTGCTGGACGCCGTGAACACCGCCGGAGAGCGGGAGCGGGGATGAGCACGCAGCCGGCGGCGGCCGACTGGCGCCCCGCTCTGGTGCCGGCCGCGGTACTGCGGCACGATCCCGTGCGCGGCGCGGACCTGCTGCTCCTGCCCGAACGCGTCGTCGTCCTGCAGGGCCGCGGCGAGGTGGTGGTCGGTCTGTGCGACGGCACCCGCACCGTGCGGGCCATCGTCGAGGAGCTGACCGCCCGCTTCCCCGGGGCACCGGTCGCCGACGAGGTCCCGGCCTTCCTCGACGGCCTGCGCCGGGAGGGGTGTCTGCGATGAGCGTCCCCGCGTCCCCCTGGGCCCTGTTGGCCGAGCTCACCCACGCCTGCCCGCTCCACTGCCCGTACTGCTCGAACCCGGTGGACCTGACCCGGCGCTCCCGCGAGCTGGGCACCGCCCACTGGGCTGAAGTGATGCGCCAGGCCGGTGAACTCGGCGTCGTCCACACCCACTTGTCAGGTGGTGAGCCACTGCTGCGCCCCGACCTCGAGCAGATCACTACCGCCGCGGAAACCGCCGGGATCTACACCCAGCTGGTGACCAGCGGCGTCGGCCTGGACGCGGACCGGCTGGCGGCCCTGGCCGACGCCGGGCTGCGCAGTGTCCAGCTGTCCGTGCAGGCCGCCGACCCGCGAGCCAACGACCGGATCGCCGGACGCCCGTCGTCGTTCACCGCCAAGGAGAAGGCCGCCGCCCTGGTCCGCGACGCGGGGCTGCCGTTGGGCCTCAACGTCGTCCTGCACCGCGAGAACCTCGACGCGATCGACGCCGTCATCGACCTGGGTGTGGTCTGGGACGTGGACCGGATCGAGCTGGCCAACACCCAGTTCTACGGCTGGGGCCTGCTCAACCGCACCGCGCTGCTCCCCACCCCCGGCCAGCTCGCCCGTGCCCGGGACACCGTCGCACGCCGGCGGGCCGGACTGCCCGGACGGCCCGAACTGGTCTGGGTCGTCCCCGACCACTTCGACGGCGTGGCGAAGCCCTGCATGGGCGGCTGGGGAGCCGTCTCCCTCACTGTTGCCCCCGACGGCACCGTCCTGCCCTGCCCGGCGGCGGCCTCCCTGCCGGATCTCGACCCGCCGAACGTCCTTGACCACCCGCTGGACTGGATCTGGCACCGTTCCCCGGCGTTCAACCGCTACCGCGGCACCGACTGGATGACCGAGCCCTGTCGCAGCTGCGACATGCGCACACAGGACTTCGGCGGCTGCCGCTGCCAGGCGTACGCGCTCACCGGTGACGCCACCCACACCGATCCGGCTTGCCGGCTCTCCCCCGACCACGCCCTGGTCCGCTCCCTGGTCGAACACTCCGAAGAGGGGGCGCCCCCGAAGCCGTGGGTCCACCGCCGGGCCGGCCGCCGCGCGCGGCGGTGTCCCGGCCCCACGGGGTGACCGAGCACACCGTACGGAGCACGGAAAAACCGCGGACCGCAGGCACGCGAACCGGTGAACAGACCGGCGGCCCCACCCGGGAAGGCAGCGCTTCGTTTCTCAACTCCTCAGCCCTGAGCTGAGGTTCAAGCCTGTCCCGATGCCGCCGGGGTGATCGTCCTTGTGTGCCCCGCCTCCCGGTCACGGCCCTTCTTTCACCTGAACGGCAGAAGGGGCCGGCACCCGGAGTGCTGAATCGATTACTCCGCGCGATGCTCAAGCGGGGGTAACCTCTCTGGAAGGAACCGCATGCACCGCATACTGCGCGGGCCGGCGACGACCGCACTCGTCCTGGCCCTCGGCGTTTCCCTCACCGGCGCTGCCATCACCGGCGGAGACCCCTCCGGGAACTCCGACCCGGACGCCGTCTCCCCTCCCGCCGACACGAGCACACCGCCCGCCTCGGGCATGTTCGTCAAGCGTGTCGTGGCCACCGGGCTGAACAACCCCTACGAGGTCGTACGGGCGCCCGACGGATCCCTGTGGGCCACCGAGAAGACCGGCAAGAAGGTCACCCGCATCGACACGAAGTCCGGCGTCAAGACGGCACTGCTCAGCCTGCCGCAGGCCGTCCACACCGAGGGAGGGCAGGACGGCGTGCTCGGCCTCGCCATCGGGGAACGGAGCGGGACCGGTGAGGTGTACGCGTACATCTCCTACAGCTACGACGTCGACCCCGGCCCGGTCGTCCAGGCCCGCACCAAGATCGAGCGCTACACCTACGACCCCGGGCGGAAGCGACTGCACAGCCCGAAGACCGTCATCTCCGGCATGCCGTCGGGCTACGACCACCAGTCGGCCCGGCTGCGCCTGGGCCCGGACGGCAAGCTGTACTACACCATCGGTGACCAGGGCGCGAACCAGTTCGGAAGCTACTGCAGACCCATCTACGCCCAGCGGCTGCCCACCGCCGGCGAAGTCCAGGGCCGGGACTGGGTCGCCTACCGGGGCAAGACCCTGCGGCTGAACACCGACGGCTCGATCCCCGAGGACAACCCGGTCCTCGCCGGCGTGCGCAGCCACGTCTACACCTACGGCCACCGCAACGCGCAGGGTCTGGCCTTCGGCCCCGACGGCACGCTCTACCAGAACGAGATGGGCCCGAAGACCGACGACGAGATCAACGTCCTGCGCAGCGGCGGCAACTACGGCTGGCCCAACGTCTCGGGCTACCAGGACGACAAGGCCTACGTCTACGGCAACTGGTCCGCCTCGTGGCCGACGCCCTGCGAAGAGCTGACGTTCAGCAACTTCGAGATCCCCGAGACGGTCCCGGTGCGGAAGGAGTCCGACTTCACCAAGCCCTTCGTGGAGCCGATCCGCACCTTCGGCACCGTGGAGTCGGACTTCGACTTCGAGGACCCGGCGTGCCGGCCGAGCGGGGAAGCGGCGGTGTGCTGGCCCACCATCGCCCCCTCCGGCTTCGAGCACTACGGGACGTCCCGGAAGGCCGCCGGGGCCACGGGCGAGGGCATCCCGGGCTGGGAAAACTCCCTGGTGATGACCACCCTCAAGGACGGCACGCTCTACCGTGTCGACCTCACGGACGACGGCCGGCGCGTCAGCAAGGTCACGAGGCTCCTCACGGAGCAGAACCGCTTCCGTGACACGGAGTTCAGCGCCGACGGCAAGTCCGTCTTCGCCATCACCGACTCCGCGGGCTCCATCCGTGAGCTCGGCGCCGACCGCGCTCCGGCCCCCGACGGCCTGGAGAACCCCGGGGCGGTCATCGAGTACCGCCTGCAGGACTGAACCGGCGGTCTCCCGACCCGCCCGGTACGTCCTGTGGCACGCAGCCGTCCTCGCCCCGCGTCCCGGCGACACATGGCGCCTGGACGAGGTCTTCATCAAGATCAACGGCGAGCTGAAGTACCTGTGGCGGGCCGTGGACGCTGACGGCACCGTCCTGGACATCCTCGTCCAGAACCGGCGGGACACCGCTGCGGCCCGGCGGTTCTTCCGCACACTGCTCAAGAAGACCTGCTCGGTGCCGAGGGTGGTGGTCACCGACAAACTGCGCTCCTACGGCACCGCCCACCGGGAGCTGATGTCCTCGGTCGAGCACCGCTCCCACAAGGGCCCGAACAACCGGGCCGAGAACTCCCACCAACCCACGCGGCAGCGCGAACGCGCCATGAAAGGCTTCCGCAGCATCGGTGGAGCCCAGTGGTTCCTGTCCGCGTTCAGCAGCATCTCACCTCGTTTCCGACCCCGTCGACACCTGTGAAGGGAGCCGTGACGGGCGTCTGGCTGGCGCTGTGCAGCTTCCTGGGCGGCGTCCTTCCGCAAGAGTCCGACTTCCCGGGCGCGTCCTCGTCCCCGTATGGTTCCTTCCGCTCTTGCGGACGTACCGGCCGCACTGGGGGACGCCCGGCGAGCAGACGGCGCCGCCACTCAGCCGGGCGGGGTGGAGCTCCTGGCTCCTGGTACTCGCGTTACCAGGAGTGGGAGTACCGGCGTCTCAGGTCCACCCGCCCGAACTGGTGACCGCTCCGCACGAGTGCCTCTTCCCGTTCCGCCGCCCAGACGTCGGGCCGCACATCCTGCATGACGATCACGACGGACGGCCTCGGGGGAGGTTACGAACTTCCGGCACCAGAGGGCACGGCAGCCGAACGGACTCTGGAAGACCCCTCTGACCAGCAGAGACAGCGAACTGCGACTGGAGTACCAGGACCAAGGGCCGGTGGCGGTTCCGGCC
>NZ_LIRG01000420.1 GCF_001419695.1 Streptomyces prasinopilosus | reverse complement strand
CCAGCAGGTTCACGGCGGCGAGCCCCGGCGGTCCCAGCCCGCCCACGTCGCAGACGACCACTCCGCCGGTCCCGCCGCCGTCGAGGAGTGCCCGCAGCGCGTCGCCCGGCCCGCTCATCGCGCCGTCCGGGGTGACGGGGCCGCGCAGTACGAGTACCGGGGGTGTCATGGCGTCCACGTCCGGTTGGACCGGGCACGGGCGCGTAACTCATCGCGGGCCCCGCGGATTCACGGCCCGGCCCCGTGAGGCGGATCCGCGACACGAACGCGCGACGCGGACCCGTGAGACGGCGCGGGGCGTGCGGACGCCCGTCCGGGGGCGGGCGGAGTCCGGCGCCCGGGGTGACGCGGAGATCACCTTGACCTGGGCACGCCACTCCCCCGAGGGTTGCCTGTATGCACCACAGATCGCCCCCGCCCGCGCCCTCCGGTGCCCTCCACCCCGACGCGGAGCCGCCGTGCAGGGGGTGCTGAGCGGGTTCGCGGTGATCGCGGTCGTCATCGGCGTCGGCTACGTGACCGGCCGCCGGGGATATCTCGGCGGGCAGGCCCGCGACGTGCTGACGAAACTGGCGTTCCGCATCGCCTCACCGGCCCTGCTGTTCACCCTCCTCGCCGAGGCCGACCTGTCGCTGGTCTTCTCCGGCCGGCTGCTGGTCACGGCGCTGAGCACGGCCGCGGTGGCCGGCGTCTTCGTGGCGGTGGGCGCCGTGCGCCGCTGGGGCGTGGGCCGCACCACCATCGGCGCCCTGTGCTCCAGTTACGTCAACTCCGGCAACCTCGGCATCCCGATCGCGGTGTACGTCCTGGGCGACGCCTCACTGGTGGCGCCGGTGCTGCTGTTCCAGCTCGTGATGGTCGCCCCGGTCGCCCTGACGATCCTGGACCTGGCGACCGCCGGCGGGAAGCAGCCCCTGGGGCGGCGGCTGCTCACCCCCCTGCGCAATCCGGTCGCACTGGGCTCGCTGGCGGGAGTGGCGGTCGCGGCGAGCGGCGTCGAGATCCCCGGCCCGATCATGGACCCGTTGACCCTCATCGGCAACATGGCCGTCCCCGCCGTCCTGCTCGCCTTCGGCATCTCGCTGCGCGGCAGTGCCCCGCCCCTGCGGGGCGGCGAGCGCGGACCGGTGCTGCTGGCCGTGGCGCTGAAGTCGGTGGGGCAGCCGGTGGTCGCCTGGGCTCTGGCGGTGGGGGTGTTCGGGCTGCGCGGCGCGCAGGTGCTGGACGTGGTGGTGACCTCGGCCCTGCCGGCCGCGCAGAACCTCTTCACGTACGCGAGCAGCTACCGCGTCGGCGAGACCCTGGCGCGGGAGGCGGTCCTGGTGTCGACCCTGCTGTCGGTCCCGGTGCTCGTGGTGGTGGCGGTGCTGGGGTGACTCAGGCGTCGGGGAACTCAGCGGTGTCGATGACGAGACCGAAGGGCTCCGGCAGTTCGATCGGCTCGCCGAACTTGACGGTGCTCAGGGGACGGTAGACATCGCCGTTCGGTTCGCCGAAGAGCGTCACGGTCGGACCGTCGGGAGCCCAGCGGTCGACGAGAAGGTACAGCGGGATGCCCGCGGTGGCGTAGGCGGCGGGCTTGCTGACGCGGTCGTGGCGCGCGTTGGTCTTCGACGTCACCTCGACGACGAGTTCGGCGAGGGCGGCGGGGATGTGGCTGTCCGACTCCGAGTGCTCCTGTACAGGAGTCACCAGGAGATCCGGGATGAGCATGCCCAGGCGGGACGGTACGGCGATGGCCAGTGTCTGGTAGACCCCCCAGTCCTCGGGAATCACCGAGTACAGGCGACGCTGAATCCGCTCCGCGATGACGTTGTGACGAAGTGCGGGAGCGGGTGACACGGTGATGATCCCCTCGATGATCTCCACCTTGCTGCCCTCGGGCCATTCCATCTCCTCCCAGAACCGGACGAGGTCGTCCCAGCTCTGCTCGGGGTCCTGGCTCACGGTGAGTGCGCTCATGGCGGTTTCTCCTATCGGTGCGTCACCGATCCCAGCATGCCGAACGGGGCCGGTGGTGGTCCACCGACCCCGTTCATCCGAATGAGGCATGTCCCGCGGGCGCGGGTCAGGCGATGCGTTCCCGCACCACCGGCGCCGCCGTGAAGGGGGTGCCGGGGGCCGCGACGTCGTAGGAGCCCTCGACCGCCCGGAGGGCGTAGTCGAAGCGGTCCGGGGTGTCCGTGTGCAGGGTCAGCAGGGGCTGGCCCTCGGTGACCGTGTCGCCGGGCTTGGCGTGCAGTTCGACGCCCGCGCCCGCCTGCACCGGGTCCTCCTTGCGGGCCCGGCCCGCGCCGAGGCGCCAGGCGGCGACGCCGATGTCGTAGGCGTCCAGGCGGGTCAGGACGCCGGAGGCGGACGCCGTGACCACGTGCTGTTCCCGCGCTGTGGGCAGGGGGGCGTCCGGGTCGCCGCCCTGGGCCGCGATCATGCGGCGCCAGACGTCCATCGCGGAGCCGTCGGCCAGGGCCTTCGCCGGGTCGGCGTCCTTCAGGCCGGCGGCGTCGAGCATCTCGCGGGCCAGGGCGAGGGTGAGTTCGACGACGTCCGCCGGGCCGCCGCCCGCCAGGACCTCCACCGACTCGCGCACCTCGAGCGCGTTGCCGGCCGTCAGGCCGAGCGGGGTCGACATGTCGGTGAGCAGGGCGACCGTCCTCACGCCGTGGTCGGTGCCGAGGCCGACCATGGTGGAGGCCAGTTCGCGGGCGTCCTCGATCGTCTTCATGAAGGCGCCGCTGCCCGCCTTCACGTCCAGGACGAGCGAACCGGTGCCCTCGGCGATCTTCTTCGACATGATCGAGGAGGCGATCAGCGGGATCGCCTCGACGGTGCCGGTCACGTCGCGCAGGGCGTAGAGCTTCTTGTCGGCGGGGGCGAGGCCGTCGCCGGCCGCGCAGATGACGGCGCCGACGCCGTCCAGGACGGAGAGCATCTCCTCGTTGGACAGCAGTGCGCGCCAGCCGGGGATCGCCTCCAGCTTGTCGAGGGTGCCGCCGGTGTGGCCCAGGCCCCGGCCGGACAGCTGCGGGACGGCCGCGCCGCAGGCCGCGACCAGCGGGGCGAGCGGCAGGGTGATCTTGTCGCCGACGCCGCCCGTGGAGTGCTTGTCGGCGGTGGGGCGCGACAGCGAGGAGAAGTCCATGCGCTCGCCGGAGGCGATCATGGCGGCGGTCCAGCGGGCGATCTCGCCCCGGTTCATGCCGTTGAGGAGGATCGCCATCGCGAGGGCCGACATCTGCTCGTCGGCGACCTCCCCGCGGGTGTAGGCGTCGATGACCCAGTCGATCTGCTCGTCGCTGAGTTCGCCGCGGTCCCGCTTGGTGCGGATGACGGAGATGACGTCCATGGCCATGGGTGGCCTTCCTTCCGGAGTGCGAAGGGCGCGGCCCCTCGGAACGCGGCCCCTCCGGTCGGGAGTGAGCCGCGCGGAGGGGCCGCGGTGGGGCTGCGCGTGACGGGGTGGTGCGGTGTTACGGGGTGAGGTGCTCCGGGCCGAAGGCCTGGGGCAGCATCGCCGACAGCGGCAGGACGCCCGCCGGGGTCTCGAGGAGCAGTCCGGGCCCGCCGAACTCGTACAGCAGCTGGCGGCAGCGGCCGCACGGGACGAGGACCGCGCCGGTGCCGTCCACACAGGTGAAGTGCGTGAGCCGGCCGCCCCCGGTGCGCTGCAGCTCCGAGACCAGCCCGCACTCGGCGCACAGGCCGAGGCCGTAGCTGGCGTTCTCGACGTTGCAGCCGGAGACGGTGCGCCCGTCGTCGACCAGGGCGGCGACGCCGACCGGGTACCCCGAGTAGGGGGCGTACGCGTGGGACATGGCCTCCCGTGCCACCGCGCGCAGCGCCTCCCAGTCGATGTCCGCCGCGGCGGCCGGGGCGGGCGTCATCCGCCCTGTCCCTTCCGGTACGGGAGTCCGTCCGCCTTCGGCATGCGCAGCCGCTGCGCGGACAGGGCCAGGACCACCAGGGTGATGACGTACGGCGTGGCGGCGACGACCTGGTTGGGGACCTCGTTGGTGCCGGCGTACCAGGCGAAGACGAGCGCGCCGACGAGCAGGGTGACGACCGCGTGCACGTACTTCTTGCGGACCGCCAGCCAGATCGCGCCGACGAGCAGCAGCAGCGCGCCGAGCAGCAGCAGGGCGTGCACGTTGGTGGAGCCGCCGCGCAGGTTGAGGCTGTCGGTGTAGCCGAAGAGCCCGGCGCCGATGGCGAGGCCGCCCGGCATCCAGTTGCCGAAGATCATCGCGGCGAGGCCGATGTAACCGCGCCCGCTGACCTGGCCCTCCAGGTAGAAGGGGTTGGCGACGATGGAGAGGAAGGCGCCGCCGAGGCCGGCCAGGCCGCCGGAGATGATCACGGCGAGGTACTTGTACTTGTAGACGTTGACGCCGAGGGACTCGGCGGCGACGGGGTTCTCGCCGCAGGAGCGCAGGCGCAGGCCGAACGCGGTGCGCCAGAGGATCCACCAGGTGGCGGGGATGAGCGCGACGGCGATGAGGGTCAGCCAGGAGACGTTGGTGACCAGGCCGCCGAGCAGGCCCGCGATGTCGGAGACGAAGAACCAGCCCTTGGCGTTGAGGTCCCGCAGGGCGTCGGACAGTCCCGGCACGGTGAAGTGGCCGAGCGGTTCGATCGCCGGGGACTGCTTGGCGGAGCCGCCCTGGTGGCCTTCGAAGGCGAGCGGGGCGAGGTAGCGGGTGGCGCCGAGGGCGAGGATGTTGATGGCCACACCGGAGACGATGTGGTTGACGCGGAAGGTGACGGTGACGACGGCGTGCAGCAGGCCGCCGAGGCAGCCGCCGATGATGCCGACCAGGACGCCGGTCCACGGACCCCACTGGAATCCGGCCCAGGCGCCGAACCAGGTGCCGAGGATCAGCATGCCCTCGAGGCCGATGTTGACGACGCCCGCGCGCTCGGCCCACAGGCCGCCGAGTCCGGCGAGGCCGATGGGGACGGCGAGCTGGAGGGCGGTGGACATCTGGCTGACGTTGGTGATGCCGTCCGCGCCGGTGATGATGCGGACGATCGAGACCAGGGCCAGGGCGCCGGCGACGACCAGCAGCAGCACGGGCCACGACATGCGGCGGCCGGTGGGCGCCGCGGGCTGCAGCGAGGGCTGGTTGACGTCGGTCGCTGTGGTCGGGGCGGTCATCGGCCGGCCACCTCCTTCGGGGAGTTGTTGTCGGCGCCGAGGACGTGGCCCGCGGCGAGTTCCGCGCCGACCCGGCGCTGCTGGCGGCGCAGGCCCCACTCGCGGACGGCCTCGTAGGAGACGACGACCGAGAGGACGATCAGGCCCTGCATGATGACCGCGATCTCCTTGTCGTAGCCGTAGAAGTCCAGCTCGGGGGAGGCCTTGTCGAGCCAGGCCCACAGCAGGGCGGCGAAGGCGATGCCGACGGGGCTGTTGCGGCCGAGCAGGGCGATGCCGATGCCGAGGAAGCCGATGCCGGTGGGGAAGTTCAGGTTGTAGGTGTGGGAGTCGCCGAGCAGGATCGGCAGGCCCGCGAGACCGGCGAGACCGCCGGAGATCAGCATGGCGGTGAGCACCATGCGCTTGGGGTCGACCCCGCTGGCCGCGGCGGCGGTCGTGGAGGCGCCGGAGGCGCGCAGGTCGAAGCCGAAGCGGGTGCGGTTGAGGACGATCCAGTAGCCGATGCCGAGCAGCGCGGCGAGGACGACCAGACCGTAGATCTCGCCGGCCTCACCCATGTCGATGCCGGGGACCCAGCCGGACTCGTGCATCTCGCCGGTGGTGCTGTTGTTGCCGATCTTGACGCCGAAGACGTCCGGCTTCCACATGTAGACGATGAGGGACGTGGCGATCGCGTTGAGCATGATCGTGGCGACGACCTCGCTGACCCCGCGGGTGACCTTGAGGACTCCGGCGATGCCGGCCCAGAAGGCTCCGGTGAACACGGCGGTGAGGAGCAGCAGCGGGATCTGCAGCACGGCCGGCAGGTTCATGTGGGCGCCGACGACGGCGGCCATGATGGCGCCGAGCTGGTACTGGCCGTCGACCCCGATGTTGAAGAGGTTCATCCGGAAGCCGATGGCGACCGCGAGGGCGGCGATGTAGTACATCGAGGCCTGGTTGACGATCAGGACCTGGACGTCGGAGAACGTCGCCTGCTCGAACATCAGGGCGAACGGCTCGACGGGGTTCTTCCCCGAGGCGAGCAGCACGATCGCGCTGAGCGCGAAGGCCACGGCGAGCGCGATGACCGGTCCGGCCACCGCGAGGAGCGCGCGCTCCTTGTCGAACTTCTTCATCAGCGGGCCTCGTCTTCCGGAGACTCGGGGGCGTCGGCCGCGGAGCCGGGGGCGCCGGCCCCGGTCTTCCCGGCGCCGGCCGGGGTCTCGGGGGTCTCTTCGTGTTCGAGGTGTCCGGCGGCGGCGCCGGTCATGGCGCTGCCGAGCTCCTCCGGGGTGATGGTGGCGGGGTCGGCGTCCGCGACGAGCCTGCCGTCGTAGATCACCCGGAGGGTGTCGGACAGGCCGATCAGCTCGTCCAGGTCGGCGGAGATCAGCAGGACGGCGAGGCCTTCGCGGCGCGCCTCGCGGATGTGGTCCCAGATCGCGGCCTGCGCGCCGACGTCCACGCCG
>NZ_LIRG01000042.1 GCF_001419695.1 Streptomyces prasinopilosus | reverse complement strand
GGGCGGCCTCGCCGATGGTCGACCTGCGCATGCTGGCACAGCCCGTGATGTGGAGCGCGTGCCTGCTCACCTTCGTCATCACCGCCGGTTTCGGCATGGTGTCCTTCCTGCTCCTGCAGCTGTTCGCGGTACCGGCCGACGGGTACGGCTTCGGCGCCGGCACCACCGGGATCGGGCTGTTCCTGCTGCCCGGTGCCGTCGCCGGGGCGGTGAGCGATTCGGTCGGCGGGATCGCGGCACGGCGTTTCGGTCCGCGTGCCGTGGTCGTCGTGGCCGCCGTCGTCACGGCGGCCACGATGACCGCCCTGGCGGCGACGCACACCGCGGCCTGGCAGCTGGTCCTCGCGAAGGTGCTGACCGCGTTCGCCGCGGGCGTCGCCACCACGGCGCTGCTCGCCGGCACCGCCACCTCCGTCGAGGCCGAGAACACCGGCATCGCCACCGGCCTGCTCGTGGTGACCCGCGTGATCGGGATCGCTCTGGGCTTCCAGGTCGGCGGCGTGATCCTCGTCGCCGGGACCGACCCCGCGACGGGCCTGCCGTCCGAAGCGGCCTTCGCGACGGGTTTCATCACCGCCGGTCTCGTCGCCGCGTCGTCCCTGCTCGTCGTCCGCGCCACGAGGAAAGGAACCCGGGCATGACCGCACCACGCAGGATCCTGATCTCCGGGGCCGGTGTCTCCGGCCTCGCGCTCGCCCACTGGCTGCACCGGTCCGGATGCGCGGTCACCGTGGTGGAGAAGGCCGGCACGCTGCGCGACGGCGGTTACCCGATCGACGTCCGCGGCACCGCGACGGAGGCGGTCCGGCGGATGGGGATACTGCCGCGCCTGCGGGACGCGCACATCGACTCGCGCCGCTGCACCTTCCTCGACGCCGAAGGCGGTGAAGTGGCCTCGGTCAGTCCGCGCGCCGTCGCCGGCGGTGTCGAAGGACAGGACCTCGAGGTGCGCCGCGGGGACCTGGTCGCGAGCCTCCACGCACTGGTCCGCGACGACGTGGAGTTCCTGTTCGACGACTCCGTCGCCGCCTTCGACCCGGCCGGACGGGGGGTCGACGTCACGTTCCGCGGGGGGCGGCAGCGCACGTTCGACCTGGTCGTCGGAGCCGACGGCGCGCACTCGCACACCCGGGAGTCCCTGTTCGGCCCCGAGGAGCGGTTCCACCGCTACCTCGGCTACTGCTTCGCCCTCTTCACCATGCCGAACACCCTCGGCCTCTCCCGCGAACTCGTGATGTGGAACACCCCGGGGAAGGCCGCGGCCCTCTACGCCGTCGGGGACGCCGACGAGGTGCACGCCCTCCTGGCCTTCCACCGGCCGCAACCGCCGTCCGACGCACTCCGGGACTCCGACGCCCGGCAGGACCTGGTCGCCACGGTCTTCGCGGACGCGGGATGGGAGGTCCCCGGCATGATCGACGCCCTGCGCGACGCGGAGGACCCGTTCTTCGACACGGTCGGTCAGATCCGCATGCCCCGCTGGTCCAGCGGCCGCGTCGCACTCCTCGGCGACGCCGCGTACGCGCCCTCGTTCCTCACCGGACAGGGCACGAGCCTCGCGCTGGCCGGTGCCTACACGCTCGCCCACGCCCTGGCCGCGCACCGGGACCACACCGCGGCCTTCGCCGCCCACGAACGCGACCTCCGCGAGTTCGTGGCCGTGAACCAGGCACTGGTCGACAACGGCGCGGCCACGCTCTTCCCCACCACGGCGCGGGCCCTGGAACAGCGCAACACCCTGCTGCGCGGCATCGTCACCCTGCCCTCCGCGACGGCCCGGCCGGCCCACTCGGCCCTCACGCTGCCGGAGCCCCCGGCGGGGACTACGGCAGGCGGTCGGTGCCACCGCGGGCCAGGCCCGTCCGGTAGGCGATGACGACGAGTTGCGCCCGGTCGCGGGCCCGCAGTTTCGTCATGGCGCGCTGCACGTGGGCGCGGACGGTGAAGGGGCTGAGGAACATCCGCTCGGCGATCTCCTGGTTGGACAGGCCGGTCGCGACCAGGGACACCATCTCGCGTTCGCGCGGGGTGAGCACGGCGAGCCGTTCGGTGCGGTCCGGCGGGACGTCGTCCGGCGTGGCCAGGAAACGGGCGACCAGGGAGCGGGTCGCGGCGGGGGACAGAAGGGTGTCGCCGGCGGCGATCGTACGCACGGCGTCCGCCAGGTCCTCGGCCCCGATGCCCTTGCCGATGAAGCCGCCGGCCCCCGCGCGCAGCGCCCGGGCGACGTACTCGTCGGTCTCGTACGTGGTGAGGACGAGGATGCGGCTGGAGCGCAGTTCCGGGTCCGCGCAGATCTCCGACGTGGCGGTGAGACCGTCCACCTCGGGCATCCGGATGTCCATGACCACCACGTCCGGGCGCAGCTCCCGGGTGAGTCTGACCGCCTCCCTGCCGTCACCGGCCTCACCGACCACGGTGATGTCGTCGGTACTGTCGAGGAGCATCCGGAAGGCACCGCGCAGCAGGGCCTGATCGTCGGCGAGCAGCACCCGGAGCGTCATGACGCGTCCCCGGACTCTCCGTGGTCCGTCGGGCCGCCGTCCGTCGGTCCGTGGTCCGTCGGGCCGCCGTCCGTCGGTCCGTGCCCCGTCCGTCCGTCGCCTGCCGCTCCGTCGGCCATCCGCTCCTCCTCGGTGGTCATGGCTCCGTCGGTCCTCCGCGTCGTGTCGCCGGCGGGCGGGAGCGGCAGCCGGGCGGAGACGAGGAAACCGCCCTCCGGGCGCCTGCCCGCAAAGAGGCGTCCCCCGACCGCGGTGGCCCGTTCACGCATGCCGATCAGACCGTAACCGGGCGGGCGGCCCGGCACGGTGGGCGCACCCGGTTCCATGGACGCGGCCGGTCCCGTGGGTGCACCCGGTCCCGTGGGTGCGCCCGGTCCCGTGGGTGCGCCCGGTCCCGTGGGTGCGCCCGGTCCCGTGGGTGCGCCCGGTCCCGTGGGTGCGCCCGGCACCGTACGGGTGCCCCGACCCGCGGGCGCGCCCGGCCCCGTACGGGTACTCCCTCCGTCGTCGGTGACGGTGACGGTGACGTGATCGGGGTGCCAGGCGAGGCGCACCCGGGCGCTGCCGGTGCCGGCGTGCTTGGTCACGTTGGTCAGAGCCTCCTGGACGATGCGGTAGGCGGTGAGGTCCACTCCCGGCGGCAGCGGCCTGGCCGTGCCCTCCCGGTGCACCGACACCTCCAGGCCCGCGCGGCGGAAGGAGTCGAGGAGCGCGGGGAGCCGGGCGAGTCCGGGGGCCGGTTCGGCGTCCCCGGCCGTGTCCCCGGACTGACGCAGCAGGCCGACGGTGGCCCGCAGTTCGTCGAGCGCGTGGCCGGTGGTCTCGACGAGTTCCCCCAGGCTCTTGCGGGTCTGCTCCGGGCGGGTGTCGAAGAGGTGGGCGGCGACCGTGGCCTGCGCGTTGGCGAGGGTGATCTGGTGGGCCACCAGGTCGTGCAGTTCCCGGGCGATGCGCACCCGTTCCTCGGCCACCCTCCGGCGCGCCTCGCGCTCCCGGCTCTCCTCGGCCCGCCGGGCCCGCTCCTCCACGGCCGCCAGGTAGGCCCGCCGGTTCCGCACCGAGTGCCCGAGTACGCCGGCCACCAGCGGGAACGCCGCCACCACTCCCGTCCTGCTCGCGTCCTTCCACGAGAGGTCGCCGAACAGGGGGATGGGGGCGGCCAGCACCACGGAAGCGAGCAGCACCGCGCCCGCCGCGCGCCGTTCGGTGCCCGCGGCGAGCGTGTAGGAGTAGGCGGTGATCACGGCGGGGGCCACGATGAGCGGGGTCAGCAGGAGGCCCAGGGGCGGCACCAGCACGCCGACCGCGGTCGTGGCCGCCAGGGCGGCCAGGGGCGCCCGGTGCCGCGCCGGCAGCACGGCACAGGACACCACGGCGACGGCCCAGGCGGCGGCGGGCGGCGCCGACAGCGTGTTGTCGATCCGCATCGTCCCGCCGAGCAGGCAGAGCGTGAACGCCGTCGCCGTGATCGCCCCCTCCCGCCGCCACGTGCCGCGTGGACGCGGGCCACCGTCCCCCGGGTGCGTCATGGCCGGCTCAGCACCGGCCGGCGGGGAGCCACCGCACCATCGCGGCCGGCGGGGAGCCCCCGCACTGCCGCGTCCGGTCCGCGCGGTTCTGCGTCAGCAACGCCGCTCCCAGCGTGCCCACCACGCCCACGACGGCGACCACCAGCCCCGTCCAACCGCCGTCCACGATCCCTGCCTTCCACGGAGGGGGAGTCCCGACCGAACCCGCGCCCCGACCCCGACCCGGGCCCGGGCGTCTCGTGCCGCGTCGGCCGCCGCTGCCCGCCGGCGCGGACCGGTCTCGGCCCCCACCTGGCCGGGCGCGCTGCCGGATCACGGTCTGCGTGCCCAAGTCGGTTCAGCGTAACGGGCGTTCGGAAGGAATGGGCGGGCCTTGGCAGGTCGACCGAAGTGGGACGGCGCCGCCGGTCCTGCGCGCACCGGCCCTACGGCGGGGCTTGCCCCCCCGCCGAGCTTGGCACGTTCGGATTCCGTGTTCACAAGCGCCCGTTATGTTGATCGCACCATCTGACAGGCGGAGTTGGCGTGCAGGGAACAGAAGAACGGGCCGGGGAGGCCGAGGCCTCCGACGCGGACGGAGCGGCGGGGGACGACGCCGTTCCCGGCTGGCTCCGGTTCTGGCCGCTTCTGCTGCTGGGAGCGGCCACCGTTCCCGGTGTGGTGCTCTACCTCGGGGGCCGGTGGCTGGAGACGCCCGTGATGCAGGCGTGGCGGACCGTCTGCCTTGCCGTGACCGTCCAGGCGCTGCCCTTCCTGCTGCTGGGCACGGCCCTGTCCGGCGCCATCAACGCGTTCGTGCCGGCCCGGGTGTTCAACCGTGTGCTGCCCCGCCGGCCGGTGTTCGCCGTGCCGGTGGCCGGTGCGGCGGGAGTCGTGCTGCCGGGCTGCGAGTGCGCGTCGGTTCCGGTGGCGAACCGCCTGATCGGGCGGGGTGTCACGCCCGCGGCCGCGTTCGCGTTCCTGCTGTCGGCGCCCGCGATCAACCCGGTGGTGCTGACGGCCACCGCGGTGGCCTTCCCGGGGAACCCGGCCATGGTCGCCGCCCGGTTGCTGGCCTCGCTGGGGACGGCGCTGGCGATGGGCTGGCTGTGGCTGTGGCTGGGGCGGGCCGAGTGGCTGAAGCCGGCCGTGCGGCACGGCGGGCATCAGGCGGGTGGCAGCCGGTGGCGGGAGTTCCGGACCGGCTTCCAGCACGACTTCCTGCACGCGGGCGGTTTCCTGGTGGTGGGCGCGATGGCGGCGGCCACGTTCAACGTGGCGGTGCCCCGTTCCGTGCTGGACGCGTTCTCCGGTTCGCTCTGGCTGTCGGTACTGTTCCTGGCCGTGCTGGCGATCGTGCTGGCGGTGTGTTCGGAGGCGGACGCGTTCGTGGCGGCCTCGCTGAACGGGTTCTCCCCGGTCGCGCAGCTGGCGTTCATGGTCGTCGGTCCGGTGGTCGACATGAAGCTGATCGCCCTGCAGGCGGGTACCTTCGGCCGGGCCTTCGCGATCCGGTTCTCCGCCGCCACCGCGGTCGTGGCGGTCCTGTTCAGCGTGCTGATCGGAGGAGCACTGCTGTGAGACGTCCGTTCCAGACGGCCCTGCTCGTCCTCAGCGGCATCGGCCTGCTGCGCGTGTCCCTGTTCACCGACCTGTACCTGCGGTACGTCAAGGAGGGGATGCGCCCGCTGCTCATCGCCTCCGGCGCCCTGCTGATCCTGCTCGGCGCGGCGGACGCCGTGTCCTGGGTACGACGGCGCGGGGGCGACGACCACGCGGACCGCGACGACGGCGGCCACGGGCACGGCCACTCCGGCGCGCCCCGTGCCGCGTGGCTGCTGTTCCTCCCGGCGTTGAGCCTGCTCTTCTACGCTCCGCCCGCGCTCGGCGCGTACACCGCCTCCCGCCAGCCGCCCAAGGCCGTCACGCACGAGGACGCGTTCGACCCGCTGCCCGCGATCTCACCGCTTCCGATGACCCTTTCGGACTTCACCCGCCGCGTGCAGCAGGACCGCACCCGGGCCATCGAGGGACGCACGGTCCGACTGACCGGTTTCGTCACCCCCGGCGAACGGGGCGACGGCTGGGACCTGAACCGGCTCCTCATCTCCTGCTGCGCGGCGGACGCCCAGTCCGTGAAGGTACGGATCCACCGCGCCCCGGCCCCGCCGGCCAACACCTGGGTGACCGTCACGGGAACCTGGCACCCCGGCGGAACCCTGGGCACGGGCTCCGCACCCGCCGCGCTCGACGCCCGTTCCGTGGAGAAGACCGCCAAGCCGGCGAACGCGTACACCGACGCCCTTCCGCTCCCCCTCGCGAGATGAACCGGCGCCCTTCCGCCCCACGGACCGACGTGCACCGTCATCAGCGGCGCCGCCATGCCGCGGCGGACCGGGAAGCACAGAGCGGGAGCTGTATGCGGCAGGCGTGGAGCCCGCCGAGGTGGAGGCAGGATCTCGTCGGCCTCTCGCCGAGGCGCGTGGCCACCAGCTCGCCGGGGCACGCAAGCAGTCGGGGGCGACCCAACGGGATGTGGCGACCCGGATGGGCGTCAGCGTCGTCCGAGTCTCCCGGATCGAGCACGGTGAGGGGGCCACCCTGGACGTCATCGCTCGCTACGTGGAGGCGCTCGGCGGGAGGCTGGATCCGGTCGCGGACTTCGGCGACCACAGCCTGCGCATGCCGGCCGGCGGCAACCAGGACAGCGCGGCGGCGTGACCGTCATCGAGAGCCGCAGGGCCGCGGCCCATCGGTTCCGCGCGTGACTCGCCCACCCGGCCCCGACCTGTTCCCCTGCTCCACACCGGTGACGCCGGCTCCCACCGCCATGGCCGACGGGTGCGCCGCTCGGCCGCCCGCCGGTCCACCGGATCAAGGGCGCCGACCAGGCGAAGCCGTCCCCGCGGCGCATCGGGATCACGGAGGCACCGTCGGAGAGGTGTGTCCAAGTCCCACGACGCCCGAAGTGCCCGCGCGAAGTCACTACGACCGCGTGGTCCGGCGGGGAGTCGTACGGGGCCGCTGCTTGTCGCCGAGCTCGCGTGCGACGGCTCGGTCACCGGGATCGACCGCGCCGGAAGGCCCGCGACGGACGGCTCGCGCCGGACGGCGACTCCGTGTGTCCCGCTCGATCGCGCCGTGCGGCCGATGGGCTTTCCCGGTCGCCGGCCGGACGGGTGGGTCAGCGCAGTCCGGCGAAGAGATCGTTCTCGGGTACGGCGGCGCCGGTGGTGTCCCTGACCCGTACGAAGGTCTCCGTGCCCATCAGCTCACCGAACCTCTCCTTGCCCATCTTGAGGAAGAAGATGTTCTCGCCCTGACTGGCGTGCGCGGCCAGCGCGTCGAACTTCTGACCGCTGAACGCGGTGGTGTCCACCCACGTGGTGATCTCGTCGTCGGGGAGGCCGATCTCGGCCATCGCGGCGGCCTCGGCGGGATCCGGCTCCGGCATGTCCCCGTGGAACTCGCGCATGATCTCGTCGAACCGCTGCATCCCCGAGCGGGGCATCGTCGTCCAGTACACCTTCGGGGTCAGCGCGGTCTTCTCCAGCGCCGCCATCGTGATGCGGTGGGCCTGGATGTGGTCGGGGTGGCCGTAGAAGCCGTTCTCGTCGTAGGTGACGACCACGTCAGGTCGGTAGTGCCGCATGAGTTCCGCGAGCCGGGCGGCGCCCTCCTCCACGGGGGTCCGCCAGAAGGATCCGGGGGCGTCGTTGCTCGGCCAGCCCATCATCCCGGAGTCGGCGTAGTCCAGCATCTCCAGATCACTGACCTTCAGGACGGCACAGCTCGCCTCGAGTTCGTGACGGCGCATCAAGGCGACCGCCTCCGGATCATGGCCGGGATCACCCGGCTTGACGCCTCCCGGTCCGTCACCGCACCCGCCGTCGGTACACGTCACGAGAACCGTGCGGACACCTTCCGCCGCGTACCGCGCGAGGACCCCTCCGGTTCCGGTGGCCTCGTCGTCGGGGTGGGCGTGCACTGCCATGAGGGTCAAGGGCCGGTCGGTCATGGAACAGTCCTCCTGCGGAGATGCGTCTCGGTCCGAGGAGCGCGGCGGGTGCACCGCGCTCCCGGGGCCCGGATCCTGGTGGGGCGGACGACCTCGTGGTCTCCGTGTTCCCCGCCCGCACGGCGCCGGCGCCCCGGACGATGCAACATCGCCGCCCGGACCGCCTGTTCCCGGCACGACCGGTCCGACCCGCACGTCGGCGTTTCCACACGAACGCGAACCCGAATGCGAATGCGAATGCGAACGGGACAGGCGACAGGCAGAGGCGTCGGCGCGTTCCGGCCCGCGGGGGAGTCGTCCAGCGCCGGGGAAGGGGCGCAGGGCCCGCACCGCCGTCGTCGCGGCCGGTCTCTGGGGAGTGCGGGATCGAGTCGTTCCCTTCCGCCCGACCGGGAAGGCGGGGGATTCCGCGGGCGCGGGAGAACGCGGGGTCCACGGTGGTGCAGGCAGCGGCAGTTCACGGAGCTGGATTCGGTGCAGGACCGGGCTGTGACGGCCGACCGCCGTGACGGCCGGCTCGGGGACCGGCGCCGGTCACACGGGCGGCCCGGTGATGAGGTCACCGTTCTCGTCGTAGGGCCAGGCGTTGGAGACGCAGCCGTGCAGGCCCTTGATCTGCTGCATCATCNNACCCAGCGCTTGAGGTTCACCACCACCCCTCCGGGAACCTCGCAGTTGTACTCGCCTCCGGTGTCCTGCTGGATGCCCGCCCAGCACAGGGCGTCCGCCGTCGCCGGTGTCGCGATCCTTATCGTGATGTCGTGCGGCGATCCCGCGCCCACCAGCTGGAACGCGTTGTCCGGGTCGTGGGTCCAGCCCCGCGGGGTGGCGAGTATGTCGGCGATCTCGTTCGCCGCCTGGGACGGCGAGACGTCGAGACCGGTCTCGACCTCCACGACGTAGCGCACCGGGCGGGAGCCGCTGCCCACCGCCTTCCCACCGGCCTGCGCGGCGACGAACGTCCC
>NZ_LIRG01000419.1 GCF_001419695.1 Streptomyces prasinopilosus | reverse complement strand
GCAGCGCCCCGACGACGGGACGGAGCGGGCCGAGCCGCTCCGGAAGCACGGCCTCGTCGTACACGACCGCGTGCAGGGTCGCCGGGTAGGCGGGCCGGCGGAAGGGGGAGCGTCCACCGCAGACCGTGGCCAGGGTCGCGCCCNNGAGGAACTCGCCGTCGTCCAGGGCGGCGATGCCGAAGTCGGTGAGTACGGCGCCGCCGTCCGGGCGGAGCAGCACGTTGGCCGGTTTGACGTCGCGGTGCAGTGTCCCGGCGTCGTGAACGGCCTTGAGCGCGTCGAGCAGCTGGAGGCCGAGCACGGCGGTGTGCTGCGGGGTGAGGGGTCCGGACCGGGCCACGCGGTCGGCGAGCGAGGGGCCCTGCACGAGCTCCATGACGATCCAGAGCCGGTCCTCGTGCTCGACCAGGTCGTGCACCCCGATCACATGGGGGTGCGGCACCCGGGCGACGGCACGCGCCTCACGGACCGCGCGGCGCATCCGGACCCGGTGGTCCTCGTCGCCGTCGGTGGCGATGTGCAGTTCCTTGGCGGCGACCTGGCGGTCCAGCAGCTGGTCGTGGGCCCGCCAGACGGTGCCCATGCCGCCCCTGCCGAGGATGTCGTGCAGCAGGTAACGGCCGGCGATCAGGCGTCCGGGGTCCTGGTCCGCCCGCCGCTCAGGAATACCGGACAGCACCGGTCTCTCACGTCCCCTTCGCTCCTACGCCCAGCCCTCGACGACCGTCACGGCCTCCGCAGCACCCCGGGCGGACGGACCCGCACTGGTTCCGGGCGGAAAGAGAGACGATGTCGGCATCGCCGCCACCCTACTGGAACCCGAACCCCAACAACGCACGGGAACAAGGAGCTTGGTGATGGACGACGCGGCATCGGGGCCAGGCCGCCGGGCCGGCGCGGACGATCGCCGGCACGCCCGTCGGCCGTCCCGCCGGGTTCGCACCGGCAGCGGCGCCGCCGGTGCGAACCCGGCGGCGATCCTGCCCGGATCCGTCAGTGACGCGCGCCGGAGCCGTTCGCGGTGGAGCGGGGGACCGGCGGGCGCGCAGGCGGCGGGAGGCGGCAGACGAGTCGGGCTGTACGCCGGGTTCTGTCACCCGGTCGCCTCGCGGCGGCCGGGGAGACGGCCATCCATCTAGGACCGGCGTTGCCGCCGGCCTCGTGCGGTCTACCCGCGGACTCGGGCGGGCAGCCCTCGAACGTCCGCGCAGAAACACCGGGGTGTTTCCTTTTGACCTTGCTCCGGGTGGGGTTTACCTAGCCGCCTGAGTCGCCCCAGGCGCTGGTGGTCTCTTACACCACCGTTTCACCCTTACCGGGGGCCGGAGCCCTCGGCGGTCTGTTTTCTGTGGCACTGTCCCGCGGGTCACCCCGGGTGGCCGTTAGCCATCACCCTGCCCTGTGGAGCCCGGACGTTCCTCGGGAAGTCCCGCAAGGGACTCCACGCGGCCGTCCGCCCGGCTCGTCTGCCGTGCCGACCATGGTACCGGGCGGGAGCGGGGCTCCGGCGCCGCGGCCGTCGCCAGGACCGAGCCGGTGAGGATCAGGGCGAACGCGGCCAGGACCGTCGCGGTCAGGGACTCGCCGAGCAGGAGGACGCCGGCCGTGACCGCGACCGCCGGGTTGACGTACGTGATGACGCTCGCCCGGGTCGGTCCCACCTCCCTGATCAGCTCCAGGAAGGCGACGAACGCGATCGCCGTGCAGACGGCGCCCAGGCCCGCGAGGGCGGCCAGGGCCCCGGTCGAGGGCAGTTCGGCCGGTCGGGTGATGACGGCGGCCGGGGCGTAGACGAGCGCCGCGAGCGCCAGGCAGACCGCGGTGAGCTGGAGGGTCGGCACCTGCTTCAGGTGGCGGGCGGCGATCAGCGGGGCGACGGCGTAGCCCACCACCGTCACCAGCACCTCGGCCAGGGAGAGGGCGTTGCCGCCGGTCAGGTGCGGGAAGGTGAGGACGCCGACGCCCGCCAGGCCGAGTCCCAGGCCGGTGATGCGGCGGGCGCCGAGGCGCTCCGTGTCGCCGAAGAACCGGGCGAACGTCACGGCGACGATGGGGACGCCCGCGATCAGCAGGCCGGCGGTGGAGCTGGAGAGGTGGCGTTCCGCGTCGGTCAGGGTGTACCAGGGGCCGATGATCTCGATGAGCGCGAAGGCGAGCAGGGGGCGCCAGTGGGCGCGGACGGTCCCGGCCAGGCCTCCTTGCCGCAGGGCGAAGGGCAGGAGGAGCAGGGCGCCGAGGGCGCAGCGGGTGAAGACGACCCCGGACGGGGACACCTCCTCCACCGCCACTTTGATCATCAGGTAGGGGATGCCCCAGACCACTCCCATCAGGGAGAACAGGAACCAGCCGCGTGCAGTCATGCGGCGAGTCTCGACCGGGTCAGCGTCCGGGGTCTTGAACGCTGTTGCGGTACGCCGCCGGGGTCACCCCGAGGACGCGGCGGAACCACCGGGTCAGGTGGGCCTGGTCGGCGAAGCCGACGAGGGCGGCCGCTTCGGCGGGGTGCAGTCCGGCCTCCAGCAGGCCGCGGGCCCGGGCGACCCGGTACTGGGCGAGCCAGGCGTACGGCGGTATCCCCATCGCCGTGCGGAAGGCGCGCAGGAGCTGGTAGCGGGACAGGCCCAGGTCGGTGGCCAGGGAGGCGAGGGAGGGCGGGGCGAGCAGTTCGTCGGCGAGGCGGTCGCGGACGGCCAGGGCGATGCGCCCGGCACCGGGGAGCGCGCCCGTGTCCGCGCGGGCGGTGGAGTGGCGGTGGGCGAGGGCGGTGAGCAGCCAGGGCAGGCGGGACTCCGCCTCCAGGGGGTCGGGGCAGGCGCTGACCTCGGTGTGCGCGCGGCGCAGGGCGCGGGCCAGTTCGGGGTCGTCGAGGACCGGCTCGCGGAAGTGCGGCAGGCCGGTGCCGCGGATCCCGTCGGTGAGCAGGGCGGGGGCGGCGTACAGGGCGCGGTAGGAGTAGCCGTCGGAGGCGGCCGGACCGCCGGTGTGCATCTCGCCGGGTTCCAGGACGACGATGGTGCCGGGGCCGGAGACGATGCGTCCGCCGCGGTACGCGATGGCCTCCAGCCCGCCGACGGTCACCCCGACCGTGAACTCGTCGTGGGCGTGCGGGGCGTACTCGTGCCGGTCGAAGCAGGCGGTGAGCAGGTCGAGCGGCGGCCCGCAGCGCCCGAGCCGCGTCCTGGTCCAGCTGGCCTGCTCCCGTGCGCCCACCTCGTACCCCCCGACCCGAGGTGATCAGGGGACCAGAGGAGGGCGGCGGTGTCCAGGGCGAATCCCTGCCGACGGAGCGGCTCCCGCTTTCACGGCTCGGTCACGGCGGGAGTGACAGGGGCAGCAGGGGCGGCAGGCGCGGCGGGATGCTGCTGGGCGGGGATGAGGGCCGTCGGTACGGGCGCCCGCTCGGCGATCCGGAACAGTTCCGCCGCCGACCGCCCGCTCCGCCGGTCCGACACCACGACCCCGCCCGTCCACTTGCCCGTGGCCGTCCGGTACCGGTGCTGCAGTTCGCCCACCCGGGCACAGTGCCGATCCCTTATGGCCGCGTAGGCGGGGTGGCAGTGGGTGTTCCACGTCAGGTCCTGCACATAGGTGGCGCAGGCCGCCGGGAAGAGGACGGCGGAGACCAGCAGGTCGGCGATCTGCAGGCCGATGTGGGAGTCGCTGTGGCCGAACACCGGCGACTCGGCGAGGTGCGGCATCAGGTCGCCGCCCATCCGGAACTTCCGGGTCGTGACGCAGTGGACGTTGTCGACGTTCTTGCTCTTCGTACGGCTGTCGAGGATCACCACACCCCGGTCCTCGCGCCCGGCGAGGAAGTGCTCGAAGTGGGCGCAGAGGGAGGCGACCGACGCGCCGTACATCGCGTCCTCCGCGTTGGTGACACCGTCCTGCTTGACGCAGATCTTGGCCAGCACCCGGCAGTCGTGGCGTTCCAGCATCGTCAGCAGCTTGTCGATCAGGCCGTGCGCCATGCGGGCCTGGTTGCGGTTGCCGTTGCGGAGGTGGGACCGGATGCTCGAGCCCTTGATCTCAGTGCGGATGACCTCGCTCAGCTTGCCGGCGGTCCGCAGCGTGGGGCGGAACTGCTTCTTCAGGTTGATGAAGTCCCAGGTGAGGGAGCGCAGTTCGGACTCCTCGACGACGATGCCACCGATGACCATGACCGGCGGCGCTTCCGGCGTGGCGGGGTCGACCGTCTGACCGTCGCCGGACTCGTCGACGTAGCACAGGTGCAAGTTTTCCTCCGCCGGAAACAACTATGGCCGCCCCGGAATCCTGAAGGGCGGCCATAGGGGTTGCTGCGCCGGGCGCAGCCTTGTTTTGATGCTGGATCCAGCCTACGACGCCTCTCCGCATGCACGCAACTACGGAGTGTTGCCACAGTGTCGTTCGATGGCCCTCTTCCGGACGGGGTGAAGCGCTCGGCGCCGCACACGGCCCGCCCCGGTGTGCGCACGCCTCGTCGCGGACACGGGGATCAGAGGAAGTCGGCGGTCTCCAGGTCGAACGCGAAGGGGGCGGGAAGCGACAAGGGCTTACCGAGGGGGCGGGTGCACTGCTCGCGGTAGTCGTCGCGCTCCGGGTCGCTGAACAGCGTGATCGAGGAGGACTCGCGGTCGACGAGGAGATGGAGGGGGATGCCGCCTCGGGCGTAGCAGCGGCGTTTGGCTTCTCGGTCGTTCCGGGGCTTGGTGGACGTCACCTCGAGGACCAGGGCGACGCCTTCGCAGGGCATCCAGGGGTCGGCGCCCCGGTAGAGACGCAGTCGTGTCGGGGCGAAGGTGCCGTCCGGGATCGCGTGGTTCTTCGGGCAGGAGCCTCCGCTCTTCGACTTCAGGCCCTTGTTCCTGAGAACTGCATGTCCGTTCGAGAGCCTCTGATCACCTGCGTCACGATCAGCCCGATGTAATCCTCGTGATCCCCGTCCGGCGGCGGTGTCACGACGATCTCCCCCTCGATCAGCTCCGCCCGGAAGCCTTCCGGGGTGTCCAGGGCGAGAAAACCCTCCAGCAGGACGTCTTCCTGCGTGAGCGGCTCGTGGGCCATGGCAGTCATGTCACGCCCCTCCTTCTGTCGCCCGTCAGACCGGGACATCGGCTGATCACCTGTCCGTGATACGGGGAGTCGTCCACTCGATCGTGGCACAGGACCACGCCCCTCGTCGGATGCCACGACCACTCGCTTGACCCTGTCGCGACGTCAACGTCTCTACTGGGGGCATGCGGATCGGAGAACTCGCCACGGCCGTCGGTGTCACCACGCGGACCGTGCGGCACTACCACCATCTGGGGCTGCTGGCGGAGCCGGAGCGGCGGGCCAACGGGTACCGGGACTACACGCTGCGGCACGCCGTCGTGCTGGCGCGGATCAGGCGGCTGACCGAGCTGGGGCTCGGGCTGGCCGAGGTGCGGGACGTGCTCGCGGACGACGCCGGCAAGGACCTCGTCGAGGTGCTGACCGAGCTGGACGAGGACCTGGCGCGGCAGGAGGCGGCGGTCCGGGAGCGTCGGGCGCGGTTGCGGGCGCTGCTGGAGACGGAGGGCGGGCTGACCGACGTGGGGCCGGTCTCCCCCGAACTGGCCGCATTGTTCCGGGAGATGCCGGATGTGTCCGGCTCTCCCATGGCCGCCAAGGATCGGGAGGTGCTCGCGCTGATCGAGACGACGGCGGCCCCGGAGGAGCGGGAGCGGTTCATGGGGGCGTTCAGCGGCGCGATGGGCGCCCCGGGCGGAATGGAGCAGGCGCTCGCCGCGTACGCGCTGCTCGACGCGCTCGCCGACGCCGCACCGGACGATCCCCGGGTGGACGAGGCCGCCCATGCCCTCGTCGCGTGTCTGCCGGCCGACCTGCTGCCGGAGGACACCGTCGTCGACCAGGACGACAGCTTCCTGCGCGCCCTCTACGCCGACTTCGCCCCCGCCCAGGCGGAGGCGATCCGCCGGACCCTGCGGATCGTCACGGAGGGCGGGCGGTCATGAGGGCCGTCAGGGGCGCCGGGGTTCTCGTCCGGCACGAGCTGCGACTGATGGTGAGCCTCGTGCTGTGGCTGGCGCGGCGGACGCACGGCGTCGGGGGTGGGACGCCCTTCGGGTACGCGCGGGGGCACGGCGCGGTGATGTTCGGGTTCGCGTTCGTGTGCGTGGTGGAGACGGTGGTGATGTCCGTGCTGCTGCTGGACTGGCCGACCGTCCACGCGGTGGTGCTGTTCCTGGACGTGTACACCGTCGTCATCGTCGTCGCGCTGCACGCCGCCGACGTCGTGCGGCCCCACGTGCTGGACCCGGACTCCGACATGCTGCGGATCCGCCGCGCCATCCACGTGGACCTGCGGATACCGCTGGAGCGGATCGCCTCCGTCCGGCGTGAGCTGCGGATGAGCCATGAGCGGGCAGACGGTGAGCTGAACGTCGAGGTCGGCTCGCAGACCACGGTCACGCTGGAACTCACGGAGCCGGTCACCCACGTCACCCTCTTCGGGCGGCGCCGGGAGGTGCGCGTCGTGCGGTTGCACGCCGACGAGCCCGACGCCCTGGTCCGGGCGCTGGCGGCGGGGCGGCAGGAGGCGGCGG
>NZ_LIRG01000418.1 GCF_001419695.1 Streptomyces prasinopilosus | reverse complement strand
GCGCTCCCGTAAGGCGCGCCCGGGCCCCCGCACGGCGTACCCCGTCCTCCCGGTGCGCGGACGTGCTGGAGGGCCCCACCTCGTGAGGTGGGGCCCTCCAGCACGTCCGCGCGTACCGGCGCCGGTCAGACCGACCGGAACGCCAGCACCACGTTGTGCCCGCCGAACCCGAAGGAGTCGTTGAGGGCGGCGATGCGGCCCTCGACGGGCAGCTTGCGCGCCTCGCCGCGGACCACGTCCGCGTTCGCCTCCGCCTCGGGGTCGAGGGTGTCGATGTTGATGGTGGGCGGAGCCACCCGGTGGTACAGCGCGAGCACCGTCGCCACCGACTCCACGCCACCGGCGCCGCCGAGCAGGTGCCCGGTCATCGACTTGGTGGCGGAGACCGCCATGTGGTCGGCGTCGTCGCCGAACACCTTGCGCAGCGCCTTCAGTTCGGCGATGTCACCGGCCGGCGTCGAGGTGGCGTGCGCATTGACGTGCACGATCTCGGACGGGTCCAGGTCGTTGGAGTCCAGCAGGTTCTGCAGGGCGTGCGAGATGCCGCGGCCCTCCGGCTCCGGCTGCACGATGTCGTGGCCGTCGGCCGAGATGCCCTGGCCGACCGCCTCCGCATAGACGCGGGCGCCGCGCGCGGCGGCGTGCTCGGCGGACTCCAGGACGATCACGCCCGCGCCCTCACCGAGGACGAAGCCGTCCCGGCCCACGTCGTACGGCCGCGAGGCGCCCTGCGGGTCGTCGTTGTTCTTGGACATCGCCATCATGTTGCCGAACGCGGCGATCGGCAGCGGGTGGATCGCCGCCTCGGTGCCGCCCGCGACGACGACGTCGGCACGGCCGCTGCGGATCATCTCGATGGCGTAGCCGATGGCCTCCGCGCCCGAGGCGCAGGCCGAGACGGGGGTGTGCACGCCCGCCCGGGCGCCCACGAGCAGGCCGACGTTGGCCGACGGGCCGTTCGGCATCAGCATGGGGACGGTGTGCGGGGAGACGCGGCGGACGCCCTTCTCCTTCAGCACGTCGTACTGGTCGAGCAGGGTCGTCACACCGCCGATGCCGGAGGCGATGACCGTGCCGAGCCGGTCCGGGTCGACGTTCGGGTCCTCACCGGCCGGGCCTTCGAAGCCGGCGTCGGCCCACGCCTCCTTGGCCGCGACCAGCGCGAACTGCGCCGAGCGGTCCAGGCGGCGGGCCTGCGGCCGCGGAATGGTCTCGGTGGGCTCCACGGCCACGGGGGCCGCGATGCGGACCGCCTGGTCGGCGGCCCACTCCTGCTCGAGGGGCTTGACTCCGGAACGTCCGGCGACCAGACCCTCCCAGGTCGAGGCCGCGTCGCCACCCAGCGGTGTGGTTGCGCCGATACCGGTGACGACCACGGTGCGATTGGTCGAGCTCATCGGAATTCTTTCTCCAACGGATACGAGGATTCGTACGGCGCCACCGCCGGGTGGCGGGACCGGGATCTCCCGGCCTCGGGCCCCCGTCCGGGCCGGCACGGCCCGGACGGGGGACCCGGCAGCGCTCAGGCCTGGTGCTTGAGGATGTACTCGGTCGCGTCGCCGACGGTCTTGAGGTTCTTGACGTCGTCGTCCGGGATCTTGACGTCGAAGCGCTCTTCGGCGGCGACGACGACCTCGACCATGGACAGCGAGTCGACGTCCAGGTCGTCGGTGAAGGACTTGTCCAGCTGGACGTCCTCAACCGGGATGCCGGCGATCTCGTTCACGATCTCCGCGAGACCGGCGACGATCTCTTCCTGAGTGGCGGCCATGGTGGCGCTCCTTCGCTGTGATTCCTGAGGGTGGGGCGCCCGCCGCGACGGCGGCGGGTGGTGCGGTTCTCCCTGCCGGACCGGGTGGTCCGGCACGGAGTGCCTAGGGGAGAGTAACGACCGTGGCGGCGTAGACGAGACCCGCCCCGAAGCCGATGACGAGCGCGGTGTCGCCGCTCTTCGCCTCGCCGGTCGCCAGGAGCCGCTCCATCGCGAGCGGGATCGAGGCGGCCGAGGTGTTGCCGGTGGTGCGGATGTCACGGGCGACCGTGACGTGCTCCGGCAGTTTGAGGGTCTTCACCATCGAGTCGATGATCCGCACGTTGGCCTGGTGCGGGATGAAGACGTCCAGCTCGTCCGAGGTGATCCCGGCCGCGTCCAGCGCCTGCTGGGCGACCTTCGCCATCTCGAACACGGCCCAGCGGAACACCGCCTGGCCCTCCTGCGTGATCGCGGGGAACTTCTCGACCTCGCCGTCGCGGTAGTCCGTCCACGCCACGGTCTGCTTGATGACCTCGGACTTGTCGCCCTCGGAGCCCCACACGGTCGGGCCGATCGCGGGCTCCCGGGACGGGCCGACGACGACCGCGCCGGCGCCGTCGCCGAACAGGAAGGCGGTGGCCCGGTCCTCCAGGTCGGTCAGGTCGCTCAGCCGCTCCACGCCGATGACGAGCACGTACTCGGCGGAGCCCTCCACCACCATGCCCTTGGCGAGGGTGAGGCCGTAGCCGAAGCCCGCGCAGCCGGCCGAGATGTCGAAGGCGGCGGCCTTGTCCGTGCCCAGCAGATCGGCGATCTGCGTGGCCACGGCCGGGGTCTGCTTGAAGTGCGACACGGTCGAGACGACCACGGCGCCGATCCGTGCGGCGTCGATGCCCGCATCGGCGATCGCCTTGCCCGACGCCTCGACGGACATCGCCGCGACGGTCTCCTCGGGCGACGCCCAGTGCCGCGTCTCGATGCCGGAGCGCGAACGGATCCACTCGTCGGACGAGTCGATCGTCTCCAGGATCACCTCGTTGGGCACGACCCGGGTGGGCCGGTAGCCGCCCACACCCAGGATGCGGGCGTACGGGGCACCCTTACCGGGCTTGATCTTCGCCATGCGGATGCTGCTCCTCAGGGTGTCAGGCGTGCTCGGCCACGAGCGCGCGGGCGGCTTCGAGGTCGGCGGGGGTCTTCAGGGCGAGCGTCGTGACGCCGGGCAGGGCGCGCTTGGCGAGGCCCGTCAGGGTCCCCCCGGGGCACACCTCGATCAGCGCGGTCACCCCGAGCTCCTTGAACGTCTCCATGCACAGGTCCCAGCGCACCGGGTTCGCCACCTGGCCGACCAGGCGCTCCAGCACCCCGGCGCCGGTGGCGACCGCCGCACCGTCCTTGTTCGACACGTAGACGGCCTTCGGGTCGCCCGGCGTCAGCTCCTCGGCCGCCTTCGCCAGCGTGTCGACCGCGGGGCCCATGTGGTGCGTGTGGAAGGCCCCGGCCACCTTGAGCGCGACGACCCGGCGCACGCCCTCGGGCTTGTCCGCCTCCAGCGCGGCCAGCTGCTCCTTGGTGCCGGCCGCCACGATCTGGCCCGCGCCGTTGATGTTCGCCGGGGTCAGCCTCAGCTTCTCCAGGTGCGCCAGGGTGACGTCCGGGTCGCCGCCGAGCAGCGCCGCCATGCCGGTCTCGGTGATCGCGGCGGCGTCGGCCATGGCCAGGCCCCGCCTGCGGACCAGGCCCAGCGCGGCCGTGTCGTCGAGGACACCCGCGAACGCGGCCGCGGTGAACTCGCCGACGCTGTGCCCGGCGACCGCGCCGGGCGCGATCCGGGCCACCGCCGAGGCGGCGTCGTCCGCGCCGGCGCCCAGCGCCGAGACGGACAGCAGCCCGGCCGCGACCAGCAGCGGCTGGGCGACGGCCGTGTCGCGGATCGCGTCCGCGTCGGCCTCGGTGCCGTAGTGGGCGAGGTCGAGTCCGATGGCGTCGGACCAGGCGGCGACGCGGTCCGCGGCACCGGGAAGGTCGAGCCATTCGGTCAGGAAGCCGGGCGTCTGAGCGCCCTGGCCGGGAGCGACGAGTACGAGCACTCTCACACTCTCTCTTGACGACGGCCGAAGCCGCCCGTGGGGACAGGGACGAAGAACACGAAGGGGTTTTGTGGAACTCCGACAAGAAGTCAGGACTGAAGATCGCCGTCGACCAGACGCCCCAGGATCAGCGCGACCCGCAGTGTGAACGCAGAGCGTACATCGGAGGGCGACCATCCGGTGACGTCTGTCACACGTCGGAGCCGGTAACGCACGGTATTGGGGTGCACGAAGAGCATCCGGGCGGCCCCTTCGAGGCTGCTCGCCTGCTCCAGGTAGACGCTGAGCGTCTCCAGCAGCGCGGCCCCGGTCTCCTCGAGCGGTCTGTAGATCTCCTCCACCAACTGCTCGCGGGCCGAGGCGTCACCGGCGATCGCCCGCTCCGGCAGCAGGTCGTCGGCCAGCACCGGACGCGGCGCGTCCTGCCAGGCGGAGCACGCCTTCAGGCCCGCCGCGGCGGCCTGTGCGGACCGGGTCGCCGCCTGGAGGTCCGGCACCACCGGCCCCGCCACCACCGGGCCCTGCGCGTACGGCCCGATCAGCGACTTGGCGACGGCCAGCGGGTCGTCGCTGCCGCCCGCGATCACCACCAGCCGGTCCCCGAGCACCCCCGTCAGCACCTGGAGCTTGGCGTGCCGGGCGGCCCGCCGGATCGCCTCCACGGTCAGCTCCGAGTCGCCGTCGGGCGCGGTGCCCAGCAGCACGCACACGTGCTCCGGCGAGTTCCACCCGAGGGCGGCGGCCCGCGACACGGCTCCCTCGTCGGCCTCGCCGCTGAGCACCGCGTTCACGACCAGGGACTCCAGCCGCGCGTCCCAGGCGCCCCGTGCCTCGGCCGCCTGCGCGTACACCTGGGCGGTGGCGAACGCGATCTCCCGCGCGTACACCAGGAGCGCCTCGCGCAGCACCGACTCGTCGCCCGGCGCGGCCACCTCGTCGATGGCGGTCTCCATGACCTCGATGGTGGTGCGCACCATCTCCACGGTCTGACGCAGCGTGATGGCCCGGGTCAGCTCGCGCGGCGCGGTCCCGAAGACGTCGGTGGAGATGGCCTGCGGCGCCTCGGGGCGCCGGAACCACTCGGTGAAGGCGGCGATGCCCGCCTGCGCGACCAGCCCGATCCAGGAACGGTTCTCCGGTGGCATCGCCCGGTACCAGGGCAGCGTCTCGTCCATCCGCAGGATCGCCTGCGCGGCGAGGTGGCCGGACGACCTCTCCAGTCGCTTCAGCGTTGCGGGATGCGGGTGGGCGGGGCCTGCCGGGGTTTCGATCTTGCTGGTCTCGGGTTCGGGCACGGTGACAAGACTGCCTCATCCGGACACCGGAACGCGTGGCCGGGTCTCCCGCGAGGTCTTCCGGCGGGGCCGGCGGGGCCTGCCGGGGGTCCGGCGGAGCCCGCAGCGGGGCTACCGTGGACCGCGTGACGGACGTACGGCGCGCGCACGAGCGCTTCCGGGGCGGCGATCCGGCGGCCGGGATCGAGAGCCGGCACGCCTTCTCCTTCGGCCCGCACTACGACCCCGACCACCTGCGCTTCGGCGCGGTGATCGCCTGCAACGAGGAGCGGCTCGCCCCCGGCGCCGGCTTCGACGAACACCCGCACAGCCACACCGAGATCGTGACGTGGGTGGTGGAGGGCGAGCTGACCCACCGTGACTCCACCGGCCACGAGACCCTCGTCCGCCCCGGCGACCTGCAGCGCCTGAGCGCCGCCTCCGGTGTCCGCCATGTGGAACGCAACGCCGGCCCGGGGCCCCTGACCTTCCTCCAGATGTGGCTGGCCCCGCTGGAACCCGGCGGCGCCCCCTCCTACGAGGTCGTCCGCGGCCTCGCCGACTCCACCCCGTACGCCCTCCCGGAGGCGGGCGCCGTGCTCCACGTCCGGCGCCTCGCACAGGGGGAGCGGGCGGCCCTGCCGGACGCCGCGCACGTGTACGCGCACGTGGTGCGCGGCGAGGTCCTCCTGGACGGCACCCGGCTGGGGCCGGGGGACGCGGCCCGTCTCACGGACCCTGAGGGCGCCGGGGCGGTCGCGGCGACCGCGTCCGAGCTGCTGGTGTGGGAGATGCGCGGCGGGTGACGCCGCCGCGTCCCGGGAGGCCGCAGGGGCGGGGCCCGCCGGCCCCGGGGACCTTCGGTGGTGGCATCGGCCCGCGGTGAATCCCCGCCCCCTCGACGCCGCGGGCCGAAGGGACGCCGTGCCGGACCCCGGGGCGCTCGGGGCGCCCGTGCCGGTCGCGGGTGGCGGCCCGCGCGGGGGACCGTCCGCCGGGGCCGGCTCGTCCGCGGCCCCCGAAGGCTCCCGGCCGGGAGGCGGGAGCCCGGGAGCGTGCGGATCAGACGCGTCCGAAGAACAGGCTGCCCGGTGCGTCCGGGTCGTTCGACAGGTAGAACTCGCGGATCGCGCGGATGAACTCGTGGCGGGAGATCGCACCGTCCCCGTCGGTGTCCAGCTTGGCGAACACGTCCATCGCCCCGGGGGAGTCGCTCCTCCAGACGTCCCTCAGGAAGCGGGCGAACTCGTCCTTGCTGATCTCGTTGTCGCCGTCGGTGTCGATGATGTCGAAGATCGCGTGGCCGCCGCCCTCGGTCACGTTCAGCCGGCTGGTGTCGATGACCGAGAGGCGGCTGGCGGTGACGAACTGCTCCTTCGAGAGCCGGTCCTCGTCCACGCCCGCGTGGCGCAGCAGTTCCAGCCAGTAGATCTGGCAGAAGGTCCGCAGTGCCCTGGCCCGGCGGTCGTCCCCGTCGAGCCGGTAGGCGTGGAGGTAGCGGTCGGCGAGCTTCTGGTAGTCCGTCCAGTCCAGGTAGCCGTCGTGGTTGGCGTCCAGGCCGTCGAAGGTGCGCTCGAGCTTGATGGTGATGATGTCCTGCGCCGCAGCGGTCACCGGGCGGGCCCTTCCATGAGCTTGGCGTACGGGCTCTCCAGCATGGTGCAAATCGCCCTGAATGATTGTATTTCCTCGCGTACGACACCCGATCCGGTGATCATCCGTCCGTGCGCGCCGGCGTCCCGCCGGAGCCGGACGGGCCCCGGTCTTCCGGTCCTGCCCCCGGCCCCGTCCCCGGGCTCGCGCGGGGGTCCGCGGTGCGGCGCGTGGGGTGCCGTACCCTGCCCGGATGACGCAGCATCCCGTGCCGGACCGGCGGCGGCCCGCGAATCCCGCGAACCCCGCGAGCGGGGAGCGGCGGCCCGCCAACCACGGGCCCAGGGCCGCCGCCCGCAACCGTGCCGCGCTGGTCGCCGCCGCCCGGGAGATCTACGCGGAACAGGGCCTGGACGCCCCGCTGTCCGCGATCGCCCGCCGCGCCGGGGTCGGACAGGGCGTCCTGTACCGGCACTTCCCGGACCGGGCCGCCGTGACGACGGCGGTGCTGGAGGAGAACGTCCGGGAGGTGGAGCAGGCGGCCGCGGCCGAGGACGCGACCTTCGCCGGGGTGCTCGGTGTGCTGACCTGGCACCTGAAGGAGTCGGCCGCGTTCATCGGCCTGCTGCACGCCGACGGGTCGGACCGCCGCTCCGGCGTCCGCGCGCACGCCCTGGCCCTGTCCCGGCGGGTCGAACGCGCCCTGCGCGCCCACCTGCCCGGCGACGGCGGCCACCGGCCGGTCGCGGCGGACGACCTCATGCTCGCCGTCGCCATGGTCTCCGGCGCCGTGACCGGTCCCTCCAGGGAGGAGCGGGAGCGCAGGGCGCTGGCGGCCTGGCGGCTCCTCGGCGTCGAGGTGGGACCGGTGCGGCCCTTCCGCGGGTGAAGTCGGCTCCCGTCAGCCGCCGTTGGACTGCCGGGTGCCCTTCGCCAGGGCGTCGAAGGCGTACAGGTAGCCGCCCGCGGGTCCGCTGACGGTCATGTAGGCCTTGGTGCCGCCGGGCGTGATCGCCACGTTCGTCGCCGATTCCAGGCCCTTCGCGGCGCGCGCGGGCACCTCGACGGTCGCCAGGCGCTCGCCGTGCCGGTCGTACACGAGCATCGCGGGCCGGCCGTGCAGCGCCTGGTAGAGGTTGCCGTCCGCGTCCACGGCGATGGAGTCGGTCGTCGCGATGCCGCCGTCGACCCGGATGGCGGTGTGCCGGGCGGTGACCCCGCCCTCCCTGCCGACGGGGAGGTAGGAGATCCGGTTCTCCGTCAGTTCGCTGAACCACAGGCCGCGGTACTCCGCGTCGAAGGAGATCCCGTTCGTCGCGGCGAGGCCGTCGGCCAGCACGGTGGCCTCCCCGCCGTCGCGGTCGATCCGCACCACGCGTCCGAGCGCCTTCCCCTCGGTCAGGCCGCGCGAGTCGCTGACGTACAGGTGGCCGTCCCGGTCGAAGGCGAGGTCGTCGGGGTTCATCCGCGCCCCGTCGACCTCGCCGGAGAAGAAGGTCCGCACGTCGCCTCCGTCGGCGTCGAGGCTCACGATCCCGCCGTGCGCGAAGTCGGTCAGGTAGAGCCGTCCGTCGTACGGGCTGAACTGCGCCGAGGTGTACGCCCCGCGCCCGTCGGTGTGCACCGTGCGCTTCGTCTTCCCGCGGACGTCGACGCGCATCACCTTCGGCTCGCCCTCGGGCGCGGTGACGTCCACGACGAACAGGCCGCCGTCCGCGCCGAAGACCGGACCCTCCAGCAGCGTCATCCCGGTCCGCTCGTGCACCTCGGTCAGCCGCATCACCTGCTGCGCGCGGATCGTCCGGTCCGCTCCGGGGGCCCCGGCGGTCCGTTCACCGGCGCCGCCGCTCTCCGTGCCGCATCCGGTGAGGGCGAGGGAGCCGACGGCGGTGAGCACGGCGAGGG
>NZ_LIRG01000417.1 GCF_001419695.1 Streptomyces prasinopilosus | reverse complement strand
GGTGTGGGCGTGGTGACGGCACCGGCGCCGCCGGCGCCGTCACCACGCCCACACCCACCCCTCATCCCAGACCGAACTCCTCGGCCTCGTCGGTACTGACGACCGCAACGGTTCCAGCCGGGACCCCAGGCAGCGTGGCTACGCGGGACGCCACCGCCAGAAGATCCACCTGACTGGCTCCGGTGACGAAGAAGACGTAGACGTCCCCGTCCTCCTCTCCCTCATCGAAGACTTCCACGTCACCTCGGTCTTCGAGATCGGACAGGAGGTCCTCGACCTCCTCGATCCAGGGAAACGGGTAGGAGCCGTCCGGCAGGTCGGGCGTCGGCAGCAACGGCACGTGGATCTCAACAACCATGGTGGACACGAGATCATCCTGCCCCCAGTGCCTTCGCCCGCCCCAACCAGGGGACGAACCGCGTCCGTACCCCTGGCGAGGTTGAAAAGGGCTCAATACCGGCACCGCATCCTCAGCGGATTCCTCGCCGGGACGGGCCTCACCCTCGACAGACCGGACGGACTCTAATACGCCGAAGTCAGTAACGGCGACCGGCCGTTCACCGGCATGTCGAACGTCCCCGCGCGACGCGGACAGCGACGCCAGGAGAAGAGAAGCGCTGATTCGCGCTACACCGCCCGGCCTGTCGCCATCCCGGAGGTGCCGCAGCGGGACGCGGCACGAGGTGCCGGGATTCCTCTCAGGCGCGGGTCAGTCGGGTGTCAGGGGGTGGTGTTGAGATCCTCGGGAGCGTTTCCGTGGTGCAGGGTTTTCGTGCTCCCGAGCAGGGAGGTCTGCGATGGCTGTTCCCTCACCGACCCGGTTCGGCGTCCTGCTGCCGACCCGTGAACAGGCGATCCTCGGCCGCTTCGCTGCCTCTCCCCTGCTCGGATTCGCCCGGCAGGCCGAAAGGCCGGGCTTCGGCTCGCTGTGGACGGGCGATTCTCTGACGCCATGTCCCCGGCTCGACCCGCTGGTGGTGCTGCCCGCCGTCGGCGCGGTGACGAGCGCCGTCGCCCTGGGGACCGCCGCGCTCACTCCGGCGCTGCGGCATCCGCTCGTCCAGCGGGTGTGTTCGGCGGTCTGCGACTGGTGGTGTTGAGTACTCCATCAGTCCGGCAGCAGGTGTGACACGAGGGTGCGTGCCCATTCGGGGGTGAGCGCCTGGTCGGTGAAGACAGCCCTGTAGTAGAGGGGAGCGAGCACGGCATCCATGACGCGTTCGACGGTCGGGGTCTGATGGCCCCGGGTCTGTTCCCGTTCGAGTATGGCCTGGAGCTGTTGCCTGCGCTCTCTGGTGCATGCGCTGGCGCCTTGTTCGCCGGCTGTGCCGATGGTGGCGCGTACGAGGGGGAGGGTGTCCGGGTCGTTGAGGTCCTTGGCGAGGTCGGAGGCGTAGCGTTCCAGGTCCTCACGGAGGCTTCCGGTGTCTGGGACCACTATGTCGCCGGAGAAGCGGCTGGTCGCGACATCGGTGAGCAGTTCCCCCACTGAGCCCCAACGGCGGTAGACCGTGGTGGCGTGCACGCCCGCGCGGGCGGCCACGACCGGGATTGTCAGCAGTTCGCCGGTCTCGTCGGCGAGTAGTTCCTCGACCGCGCGGTGGACAGCCGCGCGGATGCGGGCGGACCGGCCGCCGGGTCGGCTGCCGGTGCGGGGCAGAGGGGAGGTCGTAGCGGACATGCGATCAGTATCGCACTGATCATTGCCTTTTAAATGCAGCGATCGCTGCCTTTGTGTTACCTTGAAGCCGCTAACGCAAAGATCACTGCGAGGACCTCGTATGTCAGTTGAGTCTGTCGGCACCGCCGTACCGCTCGTCGGCGGTCCGCAACGCGCACGGTGGAAGGATCCCTCCCCCTGCGTGACCGCTGCCTTTGTCCTCTTCTTGGCCGCTTCCAGCGCACCTTCTCCGCTCTACGTGATCTATCAGCAGCAATGGAAGTTCACGGCGTGGGTACTGACCGTCGTCTTCGCCCTCTACGTGGTCGGCCTGTTGGGCTCGTTGCTCGTCGTCGGCTCGCTGTCGGACCATCTCGGCCGTCGGCCGGTGCTCGCCTTGGCGATCGGACTGGAGATGGTCGCGCTCGTCCTGTTCTATGTGGCCGGGGACGTGTTCGTCCTGTCCGCCGCCCGGGTGCTGCAGGGCATCGCGACTGGGGTGGCGACGCCCGCCCTGAGTGCCGCCATTGTCGATCTCGAGCCGCCGCATGCCCCCGGGCGTGCAGGCGTCGTCACCTCGGTGGCTCCCCCGACCGGGCTCGCTCTTGGTGCTCTCGGCTCCGGTGTGCTGGTGGAGTTCGGTCCCGCCCCGACCCGGCTGGTCTACGCACTGCTGTTCGGCGGAATGGTACTGGCGGCGGTGGTCGTCGCCCTCATGCCGGAGACATCTCCCCGTCGGCCGGGAGCCGTCGCCTCCCTCCGCCCCCGGGTCGCCATGCCAAGGCACCTGCGCGCGGACATCGTCCCGTTGGTGCCGGCGATGATCGCCACCTGGGCACTGGCTGGGATGTACCTCTCGCTCGGCCCGTCCGTCGCGGCCGAGTTGTTGAGGCTGCACAGCCATCTGGTCGGCGGCGTCGTCGTGACACTCTTGGCGGGCACCGGAGCGCTCGCAATCTTCCTGCTTCGCTCCCGGTCCGCGTCCTCGCTGCTGGCCCCCTCGTCCGCACTGCTCGGGCTCGGCACCCTGATATCGCTTGCCGGGACGGTGGAGGGCCTCGGCTGGCTTTCCGCTGTCGGCACCGTCGTCGCGGGTCTCGGCTTCGGCGCATCGGTGCTGGCGACGTTCGGCACCTTCGCCCGGATCGCCAAGCCGCACGAGCGCAGTGCGGTCTTCGCCCTGGCGAACGTCATCAGCTATCTCGGGAACAGCGTGCCCGCCGTACTCGGAGGAATCGCCGTCACCGCCCTGGGGCTGAGAATCGCCGCCGTGATCTACGCGCTGGCGATCTCGGTGATCACTTTCTCCGCCCTCGTCCTGCGCCTGAACCAGATACGGGCGCAGCGCCGTGGAGCCGTGGCAACGTGCAGGTGAGGCGCCAGCCGGCGACAGAGGATCCAGCGACCTCCATTTCCGTCACACCGACCATTACAGCGTTCCACGATGCGTGACAAGGGGACCCCGTGACCACTGCAAGCAGGAGGAAAAACCTTGAGGTTCAGCGATCGGACCACACGACGATCCGGTACACGGCCAGCGGTCCGGCCGGAGGACCGACTCTGGCTCTCATCCACGGGTGGGCGTGCGACCGCAGCGACTTCGACGCGGTGACCGACCATCTGCCCGAGGGCTACCACGTTCTCGCGATCGACCTCGCTGAGCATGGCGAGTCACGGTCGACGCGGAACGTCTGGACCATGGAGGAGTTCGCTCACGACGTGGCGGCAGTGCTGGAAGCCGAGTCGGTGGACACGTGCACCGTGGCCGGGCACTCCCTCGGCGGGGCGGTCGCCGTCGAAGTCGGCCGACTGCTCCCTGACACGGTCTCGCACGTCGTCGCACTCGACGCGCTGCACTACCTGTCCCTGTTCCCGGCGCTGAGCGAAGAACAGACCGACGGGATGCTGCATATGTTCCGTGAGGACTTCGCCGGAGGCGTGCGGGCCCTCGTCGAGGCAGGTTCGCCGGCAGGAACCGACACAGGCCTCAAGGATTCGTACTTCGAGAAGATGGCCGCGGTGCGGCAGCCCGCGGGTCTGCGTTCCATCGAAGGGCTGGTCCACTGGGACATGGACGCGACGCTACGCGAGACACAACAGCCGATCACCGTGTTCGCGATACGTGACCTGGTGACGCAAGAAGCGGTCGACCGCTACGGGGACCGCTACGACCTCGTGCTCGTCGATCTGGGCAGCCACCACTTCCCTGTGGAGGCACCCGAAGGCACGGCGAAGCTTCTGGCCGGCGTGGTGACCAAGTAGTCACGAGCGTGTCGGTCATGGCTTTCTTGACGTAAGGGAAGAGCCCCTGAAAAGGCAGCACGTACAACTCGGCGTAGGGCCCGAACCGGACGCCCTCCGATCTCATGCCGGGCGAGCGGTCCGCGCGCTGACAGGCGGAGTGATCGTCGTCCGGTGATCCTTTGTCACCGCTGGACTTCGCAGTTCGCCATAACGAGCAGGGCCCGCAGCAACGTGATGGCGTGATGGGCGTGAGTTCCGCAGTTTCCTGTACGGGCGGGCGTGGACGCACGCCGAGGGGCCGGTGGCACTGTTCAACCACGCGGTGACGTGGCTGCGCAAGAACCGGGTGCTGCTGCCAGGTGAAGTTTCCCCGTGTTCTTGGACACTCGATCTCTGTGCCGCGAGGGTGTGCTGGTGGCGCTGCCTGGTCTCGGCCGGGGTGAGGTAGCCGAAGACCTTGTGCTTGCGCAGGCGGTGCCGGCTATGGAACGTCTCGATGAAGGCGAAGACCTCGGCGCGGGTGGTGGCTCGGTCGGGCCAGGTGCGGGTGCCGATCTCTTCCTTGAGTAGGGCCCAGAAGCTCTCCGCGGCGGCGTCGTCGAAGCATGATCCGGTGCGGTCGCAGCTTTGTCGCAGGACCAACTCGCTTATTTTACTGCGGAATTCTTCTGATGTGTATTCACTGCCGCGATCCGAGTGTGTGATGCATCCCGGCTGCAGGCCGCCGTGGCCATGGGCCATCCTCAGGGCGTCGACGACGAGGGAGGCGCGGTGATGGGCGGCCATCGCGTATCCGACGATCTCGCGGGTGGCCAGGTCCAGCCAGCAGGCGAGGTAGAGCCAGCCCTCGGCGGTGGGGAGGCAGGTGATGTCCCCGACCAGCTTCGTGCCCGGCCGCTCGGCGTGGAAGTCGCGGCCGATCAGGTCCGGGGCCGGTCTCGCCCTCTTATCCGGCCGGGTCAGCGAGCGCCGTCGACGGCGGTGGGCACCCTGGATACCAGGTTCACGCATGACGCGGGCGACGCGTTTGCGGTTCACCGCCCGGCCCAGGCGCCGCAGTTCGGCGTGGATGCGCGGGACGCCGTACGTGTGGCGGGACGCGACGTGGATGACGGTGATCTCGTGGGCGAGGGCTTCGTCGGCCGCCTTCCGTGCGGCGCGGGCGTTCGCCGCCGCCTGCCAGGCGTAGAAGGAGGAGCGGGCCACGTTCAGTAACCGGCACAGCGCAGCGACGGTGTGGGTGGTCTTCTCCGCCTCGATGAACGCGTACACCGCGGTCATCGATCGCTCTCCTTCGCGAAGAAGACCCGCCGCTTTTCGCAGCACCTCGATCGTCTCGGCCTGCTCACGGTTCTGCCGACGCAGTCGGCGCAGTTCCTCCCGCTCGGCCGTCATCAGCTCGCCCGGCGCCCCCTGACGGCGGTCGGCCCGGTCCTGCCGGACCCAGTTCCGCAGCCCTTCGGCGCTGACCCCAAGCTCCCGGGCCACCTCGGTGACGGTCCTGCCGGAGGAGCGGACCGGCGCGACCGCATCCCGCTTGAACTCCTCCGAGTACCGCCCGCTGCGGTTGCTCTTGCTTCCCACCTGACACTACTTCCTCTGGAACCTCACGTCCCAGTCTCCAGGTGTCCAGCATCACGGGAAAGCTTCATGTCACGCCTGTGTCACGCGATAGAGCACCTTCAGTTCGTCGGGCAGCGTGACGCCCGGGCGGGCCTCGGCGGCGGCGATCTTCTCCTCCTCCGTGGTGTCGGCGGCGCCGGGGAACCGCTCGCGGAGCGTGCGCTCCAGCAGCGCCAGGGACCGGGAAGGACGCCGTCGACCAGCAGCAGCACCCCGAGAAGGCGCCCTGCGCCCTCCTCCACCGCCGGGCAGGGCCAGACCGGACCAACCGTGGTCCTTCCCGTCGACCGTACCTCCGCCGTGAAGCGGACCTTGTCGACTCCGCCGCCCGCCAGGGCCCGCTGGATCGGCTTCACCGCCCGCTCCCAGTCCTCCTCGGCGGGACGGGCCGCCGGCGTCTGTTCAGCGCGCTCGTGCAGGCTCCATCCGTTCCGCGCTATGCAGCCGGCGGTGCGGGCGGTACGGCTGTGCGAAACGCCGGCCAGGAGGCGCACCACTGGCTCCAACACCGCGAAGTGACTGATCGACGGCAACGGCAACAGATCATCACTCATGGGCGGACCGTAGGCGGCGTCACTGGCATCGGGGCGTGGGGTCGGGACCGGTCGTGGGCCGCTCCCGCCGGAGGCCGCGCGTCGTCCGGCGTGGGCTGGGCGGACATCGTACGGTGCCGGCCGCGGTGGTCGCCGGCGCCCCGTCCACACAGGCCGCTCACACGACGCAGACGACGACAACGGCCTCCGCCGCTCCCTCGCTCCCGCCCCGCCCGCGGTGAGCAGTGCGCTGTGCCCGTGGCGCGACTGCTCGGTTCGGCGTGCGGAGTGCGTCCGGCAGGGGACGTCGCGGGTGTTCGCCCGAGACCAGAGGGGGCCCGGTGGCTGGAGAGGCCGGGCGCCGAGCGGCATAGTGAAAGCCCTTTCGACCGACGATGTCGAACCGGCCACCGGCCTTGGGCGCCGCAAGGGGCAATCCGCCCATACGGGTTCGGCCTCAGGAAAGCCGCCGCGAGCATTCCCGCCGCAACACGCGCGGGACGGCGCGGCCTTCCTCCCGTCCCGGCGCCGACGACGGACGGGGGACGCGGCATGGACCCGACCTCCCCCGTCACATCACACGACATACCGGAATACTCCACTTGATCTTCATGAATCGGCCATGATTTCCGGCGGCCCGGCGCGGCCGCACCGCCCGCCCGGGGCCGGCGGCGACCTGAGCAGCCACACCGTCGTGCGGAGCCGGCGGCGCCAGAGAGTTCGGTGCCCCGCGATGAATGGCGCGTTGTCCACCGGTCGCCGCACCGCCGGGACCTTGCCGGAATCCGGGACGACCGACGGGCCATCACCCAATGGCCCATCAGGTTCCCGTTGTCTCACCCTACGGACGGGATCCCGCAAGAGCCCTTTCCTTGCCAACCAACTTGCGCACCCGGGGGCTCTCGCCGAAGCGTCCGAAAGCGGCGCTTGCTGACAGGGACATATCACGGCGAAGGTTCAACCACCGATGCGGCACCTCCAGGACGCCCGCACTGTCCGCGGGACTGCCGCAGACATGAACCAAGGGCCCGGACACCCAACGGGCCCACACCCCCCACCGGAGGACAAGTGAAGGTCAAGACGTTCCTGTCGTCGGGCACCTCTCGAGGAGCCCGTGCCGCCACCGTCGTCGCCGCCCTGGCGACCGTGTCCGCGCTCGTGACCCCCACCGCCATGGCGTCGGCGTCCGCGGACGCGAAGCCCACCGCGGCCCAGCTCGCCCGGGTCGGCGACGCGGTGCTCACCGCCGACGTCGGCGGCACGGCCTGGTACACCGACAAGGCGTCGGGCAAGGTCGTCGTCACCGCCGACGGCACGGTCTCGGCGGCGGAGATCAACAAAATCAGGAAGGCGGCCGGCGCGCAGTCCGGGGCGCTGCAGATCAATCGCACCCCGGGCAAGTTCAGCCGTCTGATCGCCGGCGGGGAGGCCATCACCTCCTCCGGCGCCCGCTGCTCCCTCGGCTTCAACGTCCGCAACTCCGCGGGCACGAACTTCGCGCTCACCGCCGGACACTGCACCAGCGGCCGGTCCAGCTGGAGCATCGGCACCGCGGTGCCGGGCCAGACCGTCTTCCCGACCTACGACCACGGGGTCATCCAGCACTCCAACCCTGCCGCATCCGACGGCCGCGTGTACCTGTACAACGGCACGTACCGCGACATCATCAACGCCGGCAGCCCGACCGTTGGGACGCGCATCGAGCGCTCCGGCAGCACTACGGGTTACCGCACCGGCAGCGTCACCGGCCTGAACGCCACCGTCAACTATGGCAACGGCCAGCTGGTCTACAACACGATCCAGACCAGTGCCTGCGCCGAGCCCGGCGACAGCGGCGGCCCGCTCTTTGCCGGCAACACCGCCTACGGCCTGCTCTCCGGCGGCAGCGGCAACTGCACCACCGGCGGCACCACGTTCTACGAGCCGGTCACCCGGCCGCTGAGCCTGTACGGCCTCAGCGTCTTCTAACCCCGCAGCAGTACCGCGTCACAGGCAGGCCCCGGAGGCCGCCGTCCGTCG
>NZ_LIRG01000416.1 GCF_001419695.1 Streptomyces prasinopilosus | reverse complement strand
CCGCATCGGCCCCGGGGCCGGCACGGACGTGGAGGGCGACCCGGTCGGCAAGCACTACGAGACGCCCACCGAACCCTGACCGCCGGCGGCCGCTCCGGCCGCGACCGGCGGCAGTGGACGGGCCGGCCGCCCCCGATGCCGAGGGGGCGGCCGGCCCGCCCGTTCCCGGGGCCGCGCCGCCTCACCCCAGGGCGAGTTCCGCCGCGTTCTCCGCGCAGCCCCAGGCCACGGTGACACCCGCCCCGCCGTGGCCGTAGTTGTGCACCAGCCTCCGCCCGTCCGGGAGCGGTTCGCGTGCGATGCGGACGGTGTCGCGGGCCGGCCGCAGTCCCACCCGGTGCTCCAGGATCCGCGCCCCCGCGATCCGGGGCCGCAGCGCCGCGCACCGCCGCAGGATCGCCTCGGCCTGCACCGGGTCCGGCTCCGGGGACCAGTCGTCCTCCTGCGCCGTACCGCCCAGCACCAGCCGCCCCGGCTGCGGAAAGACGTACGCGGTCGTCCCGTCGGCGGCCGTGGAGACCGTCCAGGTGCGGATCCCCGGGTTCTCCACCACGACCAGCTGCCCCCGCACCGGACGCACCGCGGGATCGGGCACGAGGTCGCGCGCCCCCAGCCCCGAGCAGTTCACCACGACCGGGGCGTCCGCCCGGGCGAGGTCCGTCACCGTGCGCTCCTCCACCACCCCGCCCGCGGCCGTGAGCCGCCCCCGCAGCCAGGGCAGATGGACCGGCATGTCGACGAGCGGCAGCCGCGCCCGCACCCCCGGCCCCCAGGGGTACTCCTCGGCGCTCGACGCCCGCAGCCCCGGCAGCCGCGCGGCGGCCCAGGCGCCGACCTCGTCCAGCGTGGTCCCGCCCAGTACCCCTTCGACCATCCGTACGCCGGTGACCTCGGGCCGCGCGGCCAGCCTCTCGTACACGTCCAGCGAGCGCAGCGCCCACGCGCGCGCGGACGCCACCGGCTCGATCCGGTACGGCCACCACAGCGCCCCGGCAACCGCCGAGGTGGTCCGCTCGACCGGGTCGCGCGTCCACAGCCCCACCCGTGCGCCCCGCCCGGCGAGGACGACGGCCGTCGTCAGCCCGGCCACCCCGCCGCCGATCACCCGGACGTCGAAACCCTGTTCGCTTCCCATGCGGGGACGTTAGCGGAATATGTCATGCCGTGCTCAGATCCGTCCCGCTGCGGGAATACTCGCCCCATGCCTGCCGAGTACGCGACCTTCGGCCTGACACCGGCGATCCGCGCCGGTGGACTCCTCTCCGGCGGTGACCACCAGGTCCACCGGGACTTCGTCGACTTCGTCGTCGACGGACGCCCGCTGCTGTTCCGCCTCTCCGACCTCGACGCCGTCTCCCCGCTCGCCTCCGACATCCCGCCCGCCATCTTCACCGCCCAGGTCCGCAGCCTGCTGCTGGAGACCGAGGCACCGCTGCCCTCCGGCCGGTACATCGTCTACGGCTGCCCCGACTGCGAGGACCTCGCCTGCGGCGCGGTGACCGCCGCCATCGAGCGGGACGGCGAGGACTACATCTGGCGGGACTTCGCCTGGCAGACCGGAGAACACGTCGACCTGGAACGCGACGGGTACCACGGACTGGGCCCGTTCCGCTTCCGCGGCGCCGACTACCGCACCGCCCTCGCCGCCCTGCCGGCCGGCCGCGTCCCGGGCGCCCGGCGCCGCGTCCTGCTGATCGGCGCCCGCGTCGCCCTGCTCGCCAGGCTCGCCGCGGCCCTGCGCACCATCGGAGTCGGCGCCGACATAACCGCCGCCGCCGACGGCGTCCCCGCCGACGAACTGCGCGGCTACGGCGCCGTCGTCTTCGGACGGTCGGCCGGCCCCGCCGAACGGGACGCCGTGCGCGCCGCCTTCGCCGCCGCCGGCGTCGACGTGCCCTGCGTCGATGCCCGCGCCCCGATCGTCCCGCTGCTCGTCGCCCGGACCGAGCAGGCCCTGGACAGCAGCCCGCCCGAGCGGCGCCGCCTGACCGCCCTGGTCTCCTCGGCCCCGGCAGAAGCGGGCGCGGACGCCGGCGCGGAGGTCGAGGTCACCTCGTCGTGCCGGGTGCGGCTCACCGCGTACCGCGTCGGCCGTCTCGCCCGCACCCACACCCACGAGGTCTTCGACGGCGTCCTGGAACCGGGCCGCCACCGCATCCCCCTGGACCCGAGGACGGTCAGGGGGGAGTCCTACCTGGTGGCCCGCACTCCCGGGGCGGTCCTGACCACGGCGGTGCGGCGGCCGGGGAGGCCCGAACCGGGTGTCCGGGGGGCGGCGGGCGAGGGCTAGGATCGGCGGTCTGATGACTGCCACCCTCGTCGCCAAGAACCTCTCCGCCGGTCACGGCGACCGCTCCCTGTTCAGCGGCCTCGACCTCGTCGTCGCCCCGGGCGACGTGATCGGCCTGGTCGGCGCCAACGGCGCCGGCAAGTCCACCCTGCTGCGCCTGCTCGCCGGGCTCACCGCACCGGAACAGGGGGAGCTGCGGCTCTCCCCGCCCACGGCCACCGTCGGGCACCTCCCGCAGGAGCCGGAGCGCCGGCCCGGCGAGACCGTCCGGGACTTCCTGGCCCGCCGCACCGGTGTCGCCGAGGCCCAGCGGACGATGGACGAGGCGACCCAGGCCCTGGTCGACGGGGCGCCCGGCGCCGACGACGCGTACGCGGACGCCCTGGAGCGCTGGCTGGCCCTGGGCGGCGCCGATCTCGACGAACGCGCCGAGGAGGTCACCGCGTCGCTCGGCCTGACCGTCGGCCAGGACCAGCCGATGACCGCCCTGTCCGGCGGCCAGGCGGCCCGCGTCGGCCTCGCCTCCCTCCTCCTGTCCCGGTACGACGTCTTCCTCCTCGACGAGCCGACCAACGACCTCGACCTCGACGGCCTGGAGCGCCTCGAACGCTTCGTCGGCGGACTGCGCGCCGGCACGGTCGTGGTCAGCCACGACCGGGAGTTCCTCACCCGCACCGTCACCAAGGTCCTCGAACTCGACCTCGCCCAGGGCAGGATCAACCTCTACGGCGGCGGCTACGCGGCCTACCTGGAGGAGCGGGAGGTGGCCCGCCGGCACGCCCGCGACGAGTACGAGGAGTACGCCGACAAGAGGTCCGCGCTCCAGGACCGGGCCCAGACGCAGCGGTCCTGGATGGACAAGGGCGTCAAGAACGCGCGCCGCAAGGCGGGCGGCGACAACGACAAGATCGGCCGCAAGTTCCGCAGCGAGGCCAGCGAGAAGCAGGCCGCCAAGGCCCGCCAGACCCAGCGCATGATCGAACGCCTCGAGGTGGTCGAGGAGCCCCGCAAGGAGTGGGAGCTGCGCATGGAGATCGCCGCGGCCCCGCGCTCCGGCGCGGTGGTGGCGTCCCTGCGGGACGCCGAGGTGCGGCGCGGCGGCTTCCTGCTCGGACCGGTCACCCTGCAGATCGACTGGGCGGACCGGGTCGCCGTCACGGGCGCCAACGGCTCCGGGAAGTCCACCCTGCTGGGCGCCCTGCTGGGCCGCGTCCCGCTCGACGCCGGGCACGCCGCGCTCGGCTCGGGCGTGCTGCTCGGCGAGGTCGACCAGGCCCGCGCGCTGTTCCACGGCACCGAGAGCCTGCTCGACGCCTTCCGTGCCGGGGTCCCGGACACCGAACCGGCCGAGGTCCGCACCCTGCTGGCCAAGTTCGGCCTCAAGGCGGACCACGTGAGGCGCCCGGCGGCCACCCTCTCGCCGGGCGAACGCACCCGCGCCGCCCTCGCCCTGCTCCAGGGCCGGGGCGTCAACCTCCTCGTCCTCGACGAGCCGACCAACCACCTCGACCTGCCCGCCATCGAGCAGCTGGAATCGGCCCTGGACTCCTACGGGGGCACCCTGCTCCTGGTCACCCACGACCGGCGCATGCTCGACGCGGTGCACGTCACCCGCCGCCTGGAAGTGGCCGACGGCAAGGTCACCGAACACTGACCGGACGGCGGTCCGAGTCCCGGCCGGCCCCGGACCGGCCACGGGCCGGACGGCCGGAGCCCGGCCGGGTGACGACCCGGCCCGGCGGAGCACCGGCACCGACGACGCGGAACACGCCGGCGGCCCGGTTCCCCGCACCGCGGTGCGGGGAACCGGGCCGCCGGCCTGCCCGGGACCTAGCGCCTGCCCTTCTTCGGGTCGACCAGCCCCGCCCGGCGCAGGGCGTCGGCCATCGCACTGTTCGCCGGCGCGGGCGCCGGACGCGCCCCGCCGCTTCCGCGGCCGCCGCCACCGCCCCCGGGGCGGCCCTGCCCCTGGCCCTGACGCTGCTGCGGCGGGCGCGCCCCACCGCGCTGCCCGCGCCCGCCGGGTGCCTCGGCCCGCTCCGCGGCCTCGTCGTCCAGCCGCAGCGTCAGCGAGATCCGCTTGCGCGGGATGTCGATGTCGAGGACCTTCACCTTGACGATGTCGCCCGGCTTCACCACGTCCCGCGGATCCTTGACGAACGTCCTCGACATCGCGGAGACGTGCACCAGGCCGTCCTGGTGCACGCCGATGTCGACGAACGCGCCGAAGGCCGCCACGTTCGTCACCACGCCCTCCAGGACCATCCCGGAGACCAGGTCGGAGATCTTCTCCACGCCCTCCTTGAAGGCGGCGGTCCTGAACGCCGGCCGCGGGTCGCGCCCCGGCTTCTCCAGCTCCTTGAGGATGTCCGAGACGGTCGGCAGACCGAACTTCTCGTCCACGAAGTCCTCGGGCCGCAGGGAACGCAGCACCGCCGTGTTGCCGACCAGGGAGGCGACCTCCTCACCCGACGCGCGCACCATGCGCCGCACCACCGGATAGGCCTCCGGGTGCACGCTGGAGGCGTCCAGCGGGTCGCCGCCGCGGATCCGCAGGAAGCCCGCACACTGCTCGTACGCCTTGGGACCGAGCCGCGGCACCTTCTTCAGGTCGCCCCGGGACCCGAACGGTCCGTTGCCGTCCCGGTGGGCCACGATGTTCTCGGCGAGCCCGGAGGTGATGCCCGAGACCCGGGCGAGGAGCGGCGCGGACGCCGTGTTGACGTCCACCCCCACGCCGTTCACGCAGTCCTCCACCACCGCGTCCAGCGAACGCGACAGCTTCACCTCGGACAGGTCGTGCTGGTACTGGCCGACGCCGATCGACTTCGGGTCGATCTTGACCAGCTCCGCCAGCGGGTCCTGGAGCCGGCGCGCGATCGACACCGCCCCGCGCAGCGACACGTCCATGTCCGGCAGTTCCTGCGAGGCGAACGCGGACGCGGAGTACACGGAGGCGCCCGCCTCCGACACCATGACCTTCGTCAGCTTCAGCTCGGGGTGCCGGGTGATGAGGTCGCCGGCGAGCTTGTCGGTCTCGCGGGACGCGGTGCCGTTGCCGATCGCGATCAGCTCGACGGCGTGCTCCTTCGCGAGCCGGGCCAGCTTGGCGATCGACTCGTCCCACCGGTTCGCCGGGACGTGCGGGTGGATCACGTCGGTGGCGACGACCTTGCCGGTCGCGTCGACCACGGCGACCTTCACGCCCGTACGGAAGCCCGGGTCGAGACCGAGCGTCGCGCGGGTACCGGCCGGAGCGGCGAGCAGCAGGTCGCGCAGGTTGGCCGCGAAGACCCGCACGGCCTCGTCCTCGGCCGCCGTCCGCAGCCTCAGCCGCAGGTCGATGCCGAGGTGCGCCAGGATGCGCGTGCGCCACGCCCAGCGGACCGTGTCGAGCAGCCACCTGTCGCCGGGCCGGCCCCGGTCGCCGATCCCGAACCGGCGGGCCACCGTCCCCTCGTACGAGGACGGGCCCTCCGTCTCCTCCTCCGGCTCCAGGACGAGGTCCAGGACCTCCTCCTTCTCGCCGCGCAGCATCGCCAGGACCCGGTGCGAGGGAAGCTCGGTGAACGGCTCGGCGAAGTCGAAGTAGTCGGAGAACTTCGCCCCCGCCTCCTCCTTGCCCTCACGCACCCGGGCGACCAGCCGCCCGCGCACCCACATGCGCTCCCGCAGCTCGCCGATCAGGTCGGCGTCCTCCGAGAACCGCTCGGTGAGGATGGCCCGCGCACCGTCCAGCGCGGCCTGCGGATCGGCGACCCCCTTGCCGGCGTCCACGAACGCGGCGGCCGCGGCGAGGGGATCGACACCCGGGTCCCCGAGCAGCCCGTCCGCCAGCGGTCCGAGCCCCGCCTCCCGCGCGATCTGCGCCTTGGTGCGCCGCTTCGGCTTGTACGGCAGGTAGACGTCCTCCAGGCGCGCCTTGGTCTCCGCGCCCCGGATCCGCGCCTGAAGCTCCTCGGTGAGCTTGCCCTGCTCGCGCACCGACTCCAGGATCGCCGTACGACGCTCCTCGAGCTCCCGCAGATAGCGCAGCCGCTCCTCGAGCGTGCGCAGCTGCGCGTCGTCGAGCATCTCGGTGGCTTCCTTGCGGTAGCGGGCGATGAAGGGCACCGTCGAACCGCCGTCGAGCAGTTCCACGGCGGCCCTCACCTGCCGCTCCTGTACGCCGAGCTCCCCGGCGATCCTGCCTTCGATGGACCCTTGCAGGGGTGTCGTCACGATCCCGTACCGCCTTCTTCGCTGAGGTTGCGCGGCAATTGTGGCAGGTGGCGCCGACGATCGGGGATCAGGGCGGCGACGCGCCGGGTGGTGGCGCGGGCCGGGTCAGGCGCGCCGGCCCGCCGACGAGGCACCCCCGAACAGCCGGGCCACCGCCCGGAACGGCAGTGTCACGACGGTGGCGACGGCGCCGCCGATCTGGCGCAGGACATCCGCGATGGCACGGAACACGTGTCTTCTCCTTCGGTCCTCGGCGTCCCGTCCGCCCGGGCGGGACGGACGGGGTGATGACCTCCGGGTACCTCGTCAGGGCTTCGACATGCCTGTCCGCCGGGGACGCCGTACCCTACGGCCGCCCCGGCAGGCTCCAGTCGAACCGGGGCCGCCTCCGCTCCAGGAAGGCGGCGACCCCCTCCGCCGCGTCGCCCCCGTCCCGCGCCAGGCTGCTCCAGTGGGCGTCCCGGTCGGTGCGCCCGTCCGCGAACTCCTTCGCCGCGGCCTGGGTCAGCTGCGAACGCGAGACCAGGACCGCGGTGAACTCCGCGACCCGCCGGTCCAGTCCGTCCGCGGGCAGCACCTCGTCGACCAGCCCCGTGCGCAGGGCCCGCGCGGTGTCGATCAGCTCGCCGGAGAACAGCAGGTACTTGGCGGCGGAGGGGCCCACCAGGGACACCAGCCGCCGGGTGGAGGAGGCCGGATAGACGATCCCGAGCCGGGCCGGGGTCACCCCGAACACCGTTCCCTCCTGCGCGAACCGCAGATCGCAGGCGGCCGCCAGCTGCGCCCCGCCGCCGACGCAGTGCCCCCGGACCGCCGCGAGCGTCGGCTTGGGGAACGCGGCGAGCGCCTCCTCGGCCGCCACGGCGAGCCGCTGCGCCTCCCGCACAGACCCCTTGAGCGTGGAGATGTCGGCCCCGGCGCAGAACGTGCCGCCCTCGCCGGTGAGCACCAGCGCCCGCACCCCGGTGTCGTCCGCCAGCGTGTCGAGCAGCGGTGGCAGGGCGCGCCACATCGCGGTCGTCATGGCGTTGCGCTTGGCCGGATGGCGTATGACGACCGTGGCGACCGATCCGGTGACGCTGTGCGACAGCTGCGGCTCCATGCGCCGGATGCTATCCGCCCCGGCCGGGGC
>NZ_LIRG01000415.1 GCF_001419695.1 Streptomyces prasinopilosus | reverse complement strand
CGTTCAGCGCGGCCGCGCTGGCCGCGTCGGTGCCGAAGGGCTTCTCCAGCACCAGGCGCGTGCCGTCCGGCACGCCGATCCGGGACAGCGCCCGGCAGGCCTCGACGGTGACCGCGGGCGGCAGCGCGAAGTACAGGGTGAGGCGGCCCCGGCGGCCCTCCAGGAGGCGGCGCAGGTCGTCCTCGTCGGTGGCGTCCGCGGTCACGTAGCGCGCGTCGCGGACGACGGCGTCGACGGCGGGCCCGCTCGCCCCTCCCACCGCGAACGCCTCCGTGACGACCGTCCGCCACTCCTCGTCGCTCCCCTCACCGCGGTCGCTGCCGACGAGGAAGAGGCCGGCCGGTGAGGACGCGGCGATCAGGCTGCCCAGGCCCGGCAGGAGCAGCCGGGACGCCAGGTCGCCGCGCGCGCCGAGGACGAGCAGCGTCTGGGTCCGCTCGCCGTCCGCGCCGCCCGTACCGCCCGCGCGGGCACCGGTGGGGGCGTCGGCGGCGCTCATCCGGCGAACTCCCTCACGGGCACGCCCCGGACCCCGGGCACGCAGGTGAACAGCGCCCCCGCCCGCGGTTCGGCGCCGGGTGCGAGGTGTTCGCGCGAGGTGGTGATGAACAGCCGGTCCAGCTCCGGCCCGCCGAAGGTGCACGCCGTCACCTTGGTGACCGGGAGGTCCACGACCTCGTCGAGGGTGCCGTCCGGCGCGTACCGGCGCACGGCGCCTCCGTCGTACAGGGCGACCCACACGCCGCCCTCCGCGTCGACCGTCAGCCCGTCCGGTTTCCCGGGCCCGGGAACGACGGCGAACGGGCGCCGTCCGGTCAGCCCGTGCTCACGGTCGTAGTCGAACACGTCGACGCGGCCCGTCCCCGTGTCGACGTAGTACGCGCGACCACCGTCGGGGCTCCACTCCAGGCCGTTGGAGATCGTCACGGCGTCGAGGACGGTGGCCGTCGAGCCGTCGGGGTCCAGGCGGTGCAGCGCGCCGGCGCCCCGCCGGGTGTCGTACTCCATGGAACCGCAGTAGAACCGCCCGTCCGGATCGCAGCCTCCCTCGTTCATGCGCACGCGCTCGTCACTCCACAGGGGGTCCAAGAGGGTCACCTTTCCGTCCGGGTCCTCGAGGGCGAAGCCGCGTTCGACTCCGAGTACGGCGCCGCCCCCTCGTCTGGGGCGGACCGCGGCGACGACGGTGTCGACGTGCCGCCGCACCACCGTCGCGTCGGGGGCGAGCGACAGCACGTCCCCCGCCAGCATGTCCAGCCACCGCAGGCCGCCCCACGCCTCGGACCAGACCGGTCCCTCGCCGTGGTACGCGAGCGGTTCGGTGAACTGTTCGACCTTCATCACCGCCGCCTTTCCGCCGGCGCGGGCGCCGGCACGGTCACGGCTCGCCGGGACTCCCCGACGCCGGGTGGGCGGGGCGGCCGGCTGGCATCATGAGCAGGGTGAGCGCGTCGCGGTCCCGCAGGGCAGTCCGCGGAGCCCGTGCGGTGGCGCACAGGACCGCGTCGCGCGTCCCGGGCGGCGGCCGCCGGACCGCCCTGGACGTGTGGCTGCTGCTCCAGGCGACCGCCAGCGCCGCGGTGGCGTGGCTGGTGGCCCGTTACGTGTTCGACCACCCCACCCCGTACTTCGCCCCCATCGCGGCGATGATCGCCCTGACCGCGGACCTCGGCGAACGCGGCCTGCACGCGGTCCGGCTGCTGCTGGGCGTGCTGCTCGGTCTGCTGGTCGGCCAGCTCGTGCTCGCCACCCTGGGAACCGGCCCCGGGGCGATGGCCTTCGCCGTGTTCGTCTCGCTCTCGGTCGCACGCGCCGTGCGCGGCCCCCAGATCGTCGTCGTCCAGGCCGCGGTGAGCGCCATCCTGGTGGTGGCCGCGGGTGACGAGGCGAACGGTTTCCAGCGCCTGGTGGACGTGCTGACCGGCGCGGGCATCGCCCTGGTGTTCTCGCAGCTCCTCTTCCCGCCCGAGCCGCTGGCCCTGCTGCGCCGCGCCGAGACGGAGGCGCTCACCGCGATCGCCGGCGGTCTGACCACCCTGGCCGACGCCATCGACCGGAACGACGACGGCCTCGCCGCGCGGTCGGTCGGGGAACTCCGCGAGATCCTGGACCATCTGGTGGAACTGCGCCGGGTCGGCCGGACCGACCCGCGGGTCACCCGCCGCGCGCTGGCGGGGCGGGCGAAGGTCGTCGTGCGCGAGAAGGAGCACGCGGAGCACCTCGACCTGCTGGGTGCCAGCTGCCTCATGCTCGCGCGACTCGTCGCCTCGGCCCCCTCCGGCACCCGGGCCCGGCTCCAGGAGCCGGTGCGCGAGCTGAGGAACATCGTCGGCTCTCTGGCGGGAGGACTCGACGACCGCGACGTACGCCAGCGCGCCGCCGACCGCGCGCTGGAACTCGCGACCCGGATCACGACGGACACCGAAACCGCCGGATCCACCGGCCCCGGCGGCACGGCGGACCCCGCGGACCTCACGTTCCTGGCCTACAGCCTCCGCACGGTCGCGACCGACGTCATCGCGTTCGCCGGGGTGGATCTCGCCGACGCACTCGAGGCCATCCGCACCGGAGCGCTGGACCGCCGGGTGGCCCCCACCCGCCGGCCGCCCGGCCGGCTCGGGCTCTGGGCGCGGCGCCTCCGGAACAGGACCCGCCGGTCGCTCACCCGGGGAAGGCCGTCCGGAGGAAGGCCGTGAGGGCTTGGACATGACCATCCCGTCCTGAGGAGGAGACCGGTGGGGACCGGTGCGGGAACCGGCGGTGGGTCCGGCGGCCCCGGTGGGGAACGTTCACGGGGCCGCCGGACCCACCG
>NZ_LIRG01000414.1 GCF_001419695.1 Streptomyces prasinopilosus | reverse complement strand
CCGAGGCGGCCGTCCTGCTCCAGGCGCGCGGGGAGCGGTTGGAGGACCTGTGCGCCTCGGCCGCCCGGGTCCGGGACGCGGGCCTGCTGGCCGCGGGCCGGCCCGGGGTGATCACCTACTCGAAGAGCGTCTTCGTCCCGCTGACCCGGCTGTGCCGGGACAAGTGCCACTACTGCACGTTCGTCACCGTGCCCGGCAAGCTGCGCCGCGCCGGGCACGGGATGTTCATGTCGCCGGACGAGGTGCTCGACGTCGCCCGCAAGGGCGCCGCCGCCGGCTGCAAGGAAGCCCTCATCACCCTAGGCGACAAGCCCGAGGACCGCTGGCCCGAGGCGCGCGAGTGGCTCGACGCGCACGGCTACGACGACACGATCGCCTACGTCCGCGCCATCTCCATCCGCATCCTGGAGGAGACGGGCCTGCTGCCCCACCTGAACCCGGGCGTGCTGACCTGGACCGACTTCCAGCGCCTCAAGCCGGTCGCGCCGTCCATGGGCATGATGCTGGAGACCACCGCGACCCGCCTGTGGTCCGAGCCCGGCGGCCCGCACCACGGCTCGCCCGACAAGGAACCCGCCGTCCGCCTGCGCGTCCTGGAGGACGCGGGCCGCTCCTCGGTCCCCTTCACCTCGGGCGTCCTCATCGGCATCGGGGAGACGTACGAGGAGCGCGCCGAGTCCCTCTTCGCGCTGCGGAAGGTCTCCCGGGCCCACCACGGGATCCAGGAGCTGATCATCCAGAACTTCCGCGCCAAGCCGGACACCGCGATGCGCGGCATGCCGGACGCGGAACTCGACGCGCTGATCGCCGCGGTCGCCGTCGCCCGGCACGTGCTCGGCCCCACCGCCTGCATCCAGGCCCCGCCCAACCTCGTCGACTCCGAGTACGAGCGGCTGATCGCGGCCGGCATCGACGACTGGGGCGGCGTCTCCCCGCTCACCATCGACCACGTGAACCCCGAGCGCCCCTGGCCGCAGATCGACGAACTCGTCCGGCGGTCCCGCGCGGCCGGCTTCGAGCTGCGGGAACGCCTCTGCGTCTACCCGGAGTTCGTCCGGCGCGGCGAGCCCTGGCTGGACCCGCGGCTGCGCCCGCACGTGGCGGCGCTCGCCGACCCGGACACGGGCCTGGCCCGCGAGGACGCGGTGGTCGAGGGCCGGCCGTGGCAGGAGCCGGACGAGGCGTTCACCGCCACCGGCCGCACCGACCTGCACCGCACCATCGACACCGAGGGCCGCACCACCGACCGCCGCGACGACTTCGACGAGGTGTACGGCGACTGGGGCGCCCTGCGCGAGGCCGCCGCCCCCGGCATGCGCCCCGAACGCATCGACACCGACGTGCGCCAGGCCCTGGGGACGGCGGCCGACGACCCGACCCGGCTGACCGACGACGAGGCACTCGCCCTGCTGCACGCCGACGGCCCGGCGCTGGACGCCCTGTGCCGGATCGCGGACGACGTGCGCAGGTCGGCGGTCGGCGACGACGTCACCTACATCGTCACCCGCAACATCAACTTCACCAACGTCTGCTACACCGGCTGCCGTTTCTGCGCCTTCGCGCAGCGCCGCACGGACGCCGACGCCTACACGCTCTCCCTGGACCAGGTGGCCGACCGGGCCCAGCAGGCGTGGGAGGTGGGCGCGGTGGAGGTCTGCATGCAGGGCGGCATCCACCCCGACCTGCCCGGCACGGCGTACTTCGACATCGCGAGGGCGGTGAAGGAACGCGTCCCCGGCATGCACGTGCACGCCTTCTCCCCGATGGAGGTGGTCAACGGCGCCACCCGCACCGGCCTGTCGATCCGGGAGTGGCTGACCGCCGCCAAGGAGGCGGGCCTGGACAGCATCCCCGGCACGGCGGCGGAGATCCTCGACGACGAGGTCCGCTGGGTCCTGACCAAGGGCAAACTGCCGGCGGCCACCTGGATCGAGGTCGTCGAGACGGCCCACGAGCTGGGCATCCGCTCCTCCTCGACGATGATGTACGGCCACGTCGACCAGCCCCGGCACTGGCTGGGGCACCTGCGCACGCTGGCCGGCATCCAGCAGCGCACCGGCGGCTTCACGGAGTTCGTCACCCTCCCCTTCATCCACACCAACGCCCCCGTCTACCTGGCCGGCATCGCCCGTCCCGGCCCGACGGCCCGCGACAACCGCGCGGTCACGGCGATGGCCCGCCTCCTGCTCCACCCGCACATCCCCCACATCCAGACCAGCTGGGTGAAACTGGGCGCGGAGGGCGCGGCGGAGATGCTCCGCTCCGGCGCCGACGACCTGGGCGGCACCCTCATGGAGGAGACCATCTCCCGGATGGCGGGCTCCTCCTACGGCTCGTACAAGTCGGTCAAGGACCTGATCGCGGTGGCGGAGGCGGCGGGCCGCCCGGCCAGGCCCCGCACCACCCTGTACGGCGAGGTCCCGGAGGAGCGGCAGCGGGCGGCCCGCGCCTCGG
>NZ_LIRG01000413.1 GCF_001419695.1 Streptomyces prasinopilosus | reverse complement strand
GCCCCGGCGGGTCCAGCCCGGCTACACCTGGCTGGCTTTCGGCTCGGCCGTCCATCTCCTGCTGTGGGTCGCGGCGACGTGGCTGCTCGCGCTCTACATCGAGGGGAGCGGCGCGTTCGGCGCCCTGTACGGGCCGCTGACCGCTTTCGTCGCCCTGCTGCTGTGGGCCAACCTCACCGCCGTCGTCCTCTTCCTCGGCATCGCGTTCGCGGCCCAGTTGGAGGCGGCGCGGGCCGGTATCGGCACCGCGGTACGGCCGGACCCCGGGTCGGGCCGCTGACCGTCGGGGAGGACGCGCCGGCACCGGTGGGGCGCGCCGTCGCCGGGGCACCGCCCGTCCCGCGCGTCCGGGCGGTCCGCCGGCGTACCGGTGTCCGCGGGAGGAGCGGGCCGGTGGTCGCGCCGGCGCCGGTTTCAGTCCGAGGCGGCGTCCTCGACGTTGTCCCGGATGTCCAGGACGGTGTCGGCCCCCGTGATCTCGAGCACCCGCCTGAGCTGTGACGTGGGGGCGGCCACCCGCAGACTCGTCGTGGGGTGGACGCGCATGAGCAGGTTCAGGAAGGTCGAGTCCGCGAACGTGACGCCCGAGGCGTCCAGGACCACCCGGTCATGCTTGCGGGCGGCCGTCTGCAGCGCGTCGGCCAACGGGCCCATGGAGTTCATGTCGTACTCGCCGCGGGCGACGACCACCCAGGCCCCGCCCAGCTCGTACTGAACCACCGCTGCTCGACCCGGCAGGGGTCCGTTGGGGTGAGCGGACGGTTCTTGACCGTCCCAGTCGGCCGTACTCATGCCGGAAAGTATGCCGGGTCGTTCGCGGGCGCGGTACACCGCCCTCCGAGTGCCGCCGTGGCGTGCCGGGACGACGGCGGAGCGCGTCACGAAGCCCGGCCGCCGCGGCACCGGCACGGCGAGGGCCGCCCACTACAGGATCCCGACGGCGGGCCCCGCACCGAAGGGAATCACCGCGGGAAGCAGAACGAGAAGCGGGAAGCCATGGTGGTCCACCTCCCGCGCTCCGTCCTTCCCGCTTGTTCTCCCCTGTTTCCGGGCGTCTTGTTTGCGAGGGAACAGCCGGGGCACAAGCGGGTTTACCGCGACAGCGGCACCCTAGGATATGAGGAGGCGCGTTCCATGACTGCCGGCGAGAAGGCCAAGGCGAAGACCGAGCAGGCCGAGGGAAAGGCCAAGGAGGCCCTGGGGAACGCCCTCGGCAACGACCGCATGGCCGCCGAGGGACAGGCGCAGAAGAGCAAGGGCGACGCCCGTGAGGCCAAGGAAAAGACCAAGGACGCCTTCAAGCACTGACGCGTCACAATGGAATGAGGGCCTTTCCGGGGAGGAATCCGGAAAGGCCCTCATTCCATTGTGACGGGTATGCCGCCGCTATTGCGCTTCGGGTGTCCGTCCCCGGCGCTCGCCCTCCCGGGCCGGCCGCGCGGATTCGGGAGGCGCCGGATCCAGGGTCCGAGTGGCGGATCGGCCGTCGGGGTACAGGGGGAAGACCTGGTCCAGGCCGACGATGCGCAGCACGCGCAGGGTGCGGGGAGGGACGGCCGCGAGTGCGATGTCCGCCCGGGCGGCGTGGGCGTGGTTGCGGGCCGCGATCAGGGCGGTGAGTCCGCTGGAGTCGCAGAACTCCATGGCGGCCAGGTCCAGGACGAGGCGCTGGCCCGGCCGGAGGGTGAGCGTGGCGAGCAGTTCGCGTAGTTCGGGTGCGCTGGTGTAGTCGAGTTCGCCGGCGATCTCCAGAAGGGGACCGGTGGCGGCGTCTCGGGCGGTGATCTTCAGCGGGCTCATCGTGGATTCTTCGTCTGCGGGTCGGGGGCGGGAACACCGAGGGCGAGGAGGGCGGTGTCGTCGTCGAGGCCGTCGCCGAAACCGCGGAGCAGGCCGGTCAGGGCCTGGATGACGGCCTGCGGGGGGAGGCCGGCGTGATCGGTGGCGAAGGCGAGGAGCGCCTCGTCTCCGAACAGGGCGGTGCGGTCCTCGCCGGTACGGGCTTCGGTGATGCCGTCGGTGTAGAGCAGCAGGGTGTCACCGGGGGCGAGGACGGTGGTGGCGCTGACGAAACGCGCGGAGGGCAGGACACCGACCAGCAGGCCGCCGGGAGTGGGCAGGAAGCCGGCTGTGCCGTCGGCACGCAGGACGAGGACCGGGGGGTGGCCGCCCGAGGCGAGGTGGACGGCGACCTCCCCCGTGGTGGAGTCCGGTTCGAGGGTGCCGAAGACGACGGTGCAGTAGCGGGGGTCGCCGTTGTCGGCGTAACGCTCGTGGAGCACTTTGTTGAGGGTCGACAGGGCGGAGACGGGGTCGGGGTCGTGCAGGGCGGCGGCGCGCAGGGTGTAGCGGATCAGTGAGGTGACCGCGGCGGCCTGGGGACCCTTGCCGCACACGTCGCCGAGGAAGAAGGCGAAGCGTTTGCCGTCGAGGGGGAAGACGTCGTAGAAGTCGCCGCCGAGCCGGTCGGGGGAGGCGGTGTGGTAGTGGGCGGCCGTCTCCATTCCGGGAACCGGCGGCAGGGTGGCGGGCAGCAGTGACTGCTGGAGCACCGCGAGGGCGTCCTGGAGCCGGGCCCGGTCCGCCTCCGCCTGTCTGCGTGCCTCCTCGGCGGCTTTCCGGCCGCGCAGGAGTTCCTCCTCGTAGGCGCGGCGGTCGCGGGCGTCGAAGACGGTGGTGCGGATCAGCAGCGGCTCGCCGCCGCTGCCCCGCTTGACCGCCGAGGAGACCAGGACCGGCATGCGTCCGCCGTCGGCCTGTCTGATCTCCAGGGCGATGCCGCCGATCTCGCCCTGCATCCGCAGCAGCGGCGCGAAGTGCGTCTCGTGGTACAGCTTGCCGCCCACGGTCAGCAGGTCGGTGAACCGCATCCGGCCCACCGCCGCCTCACGCTCCAGGCCGAGCCATCGCAGCAGGGTGGTGTTGATCTTCGCGATGGTGCCGTCCATCAGCGTGGACAGGTACCCGCACGGCGCGCTCTCGTACAGTTCCTCGGCGCTGTCCTCCAGCAGCGCGGCGAACGCGGCGTGCGCCGCCTCCTCGTCGCCCGTGCCCTGCGGGTCGGGGTGCTGCCCGGTCCGGCACATCAGCGCAGACCTGCCAGGAAGGCGGTGATCGCCTCGTTGGTGGCCTCCGGCGCGGACAGGTGCGGGCAGTGCCCGGTGGCGTCCAGAGTGACCAGGGTCGAACCGGGGATCGCCCGGTGGACGAAGGCTCCGACCTCGCGGGGGGCGATGACGTCCTGGGTGCATTCCAGCACCAGCGTCGGCACCCGCACGGTCTTCAGATCGTTCCTCGAGTCCGACAGGAACGTGGTCCGGGCGAAGACGCGCGCCATGTCCGGGTCGGTGGCGCAGAAGCTGTTCGTCAGCTCCTCACCGAGCTCGGGCCGGTCCGCGTTTCCCATGATCACCGGTGCCATCGCCGCCGACCAGCCCAGGTAGTTCGACTCCAGTGACGCCAGCAGCTCGTCGATGTCCTCGGCGCTGAACCCGCCCCGGTAGCCGTCGTCGTCGATGTACCGCGGGGACGGAGCGACCATCACCAGCGCTCCGATGCGCTCCGCGGCCATGCCGGCGGCCAGCACCCCGGTCATCGCGCTGACCGAGTGTCCGACGAACACCGCGTCGCGCAGGTCGAACGCTTCGCACACCTCCACCACGTCCCGGGCGTACCCGTCCAGGGAGGCGTAGCGGTCCTCCGAGAAGGCCGACGGGTCCGCGCGGCCCGACCCCACGTAGTCGAACAGCACCACCTTGTACTCCTCGACCAGCGCCGGCACCGTCAGCCGCCACATGTTCTGGTCACAGCCGAAACCGTGAGCCAGCACCACCGCCCGCCCCCGCGGGTTGCCGATGACGTTGACGTTGTTCCTGCGGCCGATGTCCATCCGGCCAGTCTCTCAGGTTCCGCTCGCCCTCCCGCCGCGCTGCGGCCCCATTGTCCGACTCGCACAACGTCCTCACGAAGACGGGCGGCAGGCTGCCGGCACGGCCTTCCCGCGCGGCTCCCGCGGCCGGCCGTCGGCGTCGCGCTCGAACGGCCCACGTTCACCGCCCCCGGTCCCTCGCGGAACAGGAGAACCGATGAGTGTCCCATGAACCGGACGACAGGGGGTACGTGAAATGACGCGATAACGGCAACTGTGATGAAACGAAGAGGAACGACCCACGGGAAGAGTTATGGTCACCCCGCTTGAGAGTCGGGCATCCGACGAAAAGGAATCCGCAGTGCCCCTGCGGTACAGCGCCGCCTGGGGCACGGCCGGTGCGTCGATCGCCGAGGTCCGGGCAGCCGTGCGCACACTGCTGGCCCGGGCCGGGCACGATCCCGGCCGCCTGCCGAGCCAGGACGCCCAGCTCGTCGTCAGCGAGCTGGTCACCAACGCGCTGCGTCACGCGCCCGGTCCGGGCGGCCTGGCACTGGAAGTGGTGCCCGGCGCCGCCCTGCTGCGCGTCACCGTGAGCGACAGCTCCCCTCGCCCTCCCGAACTGCGGGCGCGCGACGCCCGCCGCGTCGGCGGACACGGCCTGCGCCTGGTCGCCCAGTTGTGCGACCAGGTGCACACCGTCGTCCGGGGAACCGGCAAGCAGGTCGTCGCTCACCTGACCCTGTGCGAGCCGGCTCACTAGGCGGTGGCCGTGTCCGCTTCGGCGTGGGAGCGAAGACCCGGGAAGCCGCCGGTCCCCCGGCGGGCAGCCGTGGTGCCCGGCGTTCTCAGTGAGCGGTGAGCATGCCCTTCCGCAGCCGGGCGAGAGTGCGCGACAGCAGCCGGGAGACGTGCATCTGGGAGACGCCCAGGTGTTCGCCGATCTGGGCCTGGGTGAGTTCCTCCACGAACCGCATGTGGATGATCTGCCGGTCCCGCTCGTCGAGTTCCGCGATCAGCGGGGCCAGGGCGTGGAAGTCCTCCACCAGTTCCAGAGCCTGGTCCTGGGTGCCGATGAAGTCCTGCAGCGCGGCTTCGCCGTCCTCGTTACCGCTGATGGTGGCGTCCAGGGAGGCCGAGTTGTAACCGTTCGCGGCGAGGCGGGCCTCCCGTACCTCCTCCTCGGGCAGGCTCATCAGCTCCGAGAGTTCCTTCACCGTCGGGGTGCGGCCCAGGCGGCTGCGGAGTTCCTCGGTGGCGCGCGCGAGCTGGACGCGGGCTTCCTGGAGCCGGCGCGGAACGTGGACGGCCCAGGTGGTGTCGCGGAAGAACCGCTTGATCTCACCGACGATGTAGGGGATGGCGAAGGAGGTGAACTCCGTCTCCCGGGACAGGTCGAACCGGTCGATCGCCTTGATCAGGCCGATCATGCCCACCTGGACGATGTCCTCCATCTCCTCCGGCCCGCGGCTGCGGAAGCGACCGGCGGCGAAGCGGACCAGGGACATGTTCATCTCGATCAGCGTGTTGCGCGCGTAGCTGTACTCCGGCGTGCCCTCCTCGAGCACCGCCAGCTGGTCGAAGAACAGTTTGGACAGTTCGCGGGCGTCCTTCGGCGCCACCCGGGAGGGATCGGCGACCTCCGGCAACTCGTGCGCCTGCGTGTCCGTTTCCGTCACGTTCATGAGCGTCATGACATGTCCCTCCCACCATCGAAGCCAACCACGTTGCCGGCCGAACGCAGCCGATGCCGCCACGCGAATACCCCCTGGTTCCACATCCATGCCTGCCCTCTCACGAAGGGAGGAGAAGCCGCGCCCGGCGAACGGCCCGGCCCCCGGGGGACGGTCCGGGGACGCCCCGTCGGTCCTGGGAGCGCGGGGGAACGGCATCACGGCGTCCGGACCCGCTGGGCAGGGGTCCGGACGTGCCGCGGGTCCCGTCCACGACCCGCTCGGCGACGAGGCGGGCCCGGCCGGTGGCGTCCGGGCCGATGATGCCGGTTCACCCGAGCGGAGCAGACGAGGGCCTCGGCTCTCGGAACGGTCCCCGGCGGGAGGGCGCACGGGCCGCCGCGCCGGACGGCCGGATCCCACCCGGTGCCCCGGGCGGGGGCTTCGCCGGGGGCGTGGCGGGCGGAGCGGTGTCGTACGGCGGGCCGCCGCGGCTCACCGCCGCGGGTCCGGTCCGGTGCCGGCCGGTCCGCGGCGGTCGCCGTGCCAGTCCAGTATCAGGACCGTGGCGTCGTCCCTGAGGTTGCCGTGGCAGGCTTCGAGCACCGCGGCGGTCAGACTCCGGACGGCCTCTCTCGGATGCAGCGTGCGGGTGGCGTGGACGACCGCGGCCAGGTCGACGGCCCCGGCACCGCGTTCCTGCATCCCGTCGGTGAGCAGGACCAGGCGGTCTCCGGGCCGCAGGTCCAGTTCCTGCAGGCGGTAGGGGGTGGGCGCCACCACACCGAACGGCAGGTTGACGGCGAGCCTGACCTCCTCGACGGTGCCGTCGCGCAGCCGGAGCGGCCAGGGGTGGCCGGCGTTGACCAGTTCACAGGCACCCGTTTCGAGGTCCACGCACAGCAACTGTCCGGTGGCCAGGCCTAGGTTGTGGCTCAGCAGGGCCTGATGGGCGTGGCGGGCCTGTTCGAGGGCGTCGCAGCCGTCGCGGCGTGACCGCCGCAGTGCGCCGACCAGCAGGGTGGCCAGCAGGGCGGAGTCCGTGTCGTGGCCCATGGCATCGGTGATGGACAGGTGCAGGGTGTCGCGGTCGAGCGTGTAGTCGTAGGTGTCGCCACCGATGTCGTCGGCAGGGACCAGCCCGGCGGCGAGGGTGAACTGGGCCGCCTCGCAGGAGGAGGCCGAGGGAAGCAGCTGGTGCTGGATCTCCGCGGCCAGGCTGGTCTCGGTGGTGCGCCGGCCCAGGTGGTACAGATCGGTGAAGCGGCGGTCCGTGACGATGATGTAGGCCAGCGCGTGCGCTGCCTGGCGCACCTGGCGGAGCACCGTGTCGTCGGCGGACTGCAGGGTCGCTTCCAGGACGCCGATGCAGTCGCCGCGGTTGGTGACCGGTGTGATGACGCGCCGTCCGCCCTGGCCGTCCGGTTCCACGCACTGGCGCTGGCTCCGCAGAACGCTGTCGTAGACACTGCCGTGCAGGTCGATCGGCTCGGCACCGTCCGCGGCGTCACCACCGGCCGCGGTGAGCCGCACCAGCCGCCGGCCGATGAGGTCGACGAACAGGAAGGACACGCGCTCCGCGCCGAACCGCTTCTTCAGGTCGTCCGCCACCACGTCCACGGACTCACCGGGCGGCGCCGCCTCCGCGGCGGCCAGCAACTCGCCCAGTTCCAAGTCTCCACCCACCACGACAACCTCCTATCGGCTGCCACCACTTTTTCCCCGAGTTTCCGCAACCTCACCCGAGACGCGCACTTCGCCTGGTCAGAAGGGTGAGCCGGGCCGGAACGGGAAGACCGCGGGACCGTCGGGCGGCCTCCACGGACAACCGGACGACCGGCGCGCGGGCGGCCGTCCGCCCCCGTCCGTCTCAGCCGGCCACGAACTCCGGCTCCCACGGCCGCGGCCCCGTGCCGCTCTGCCAGCGCAGGAGTTCCTGACCGTCCATGCACACGATGCCGCACTGTTCGGCGTACTCGATCGCGGGAGCGGTGAAGTCGCTGGTGGTGACCACGACGGCGACATCGGCCCCGTGAACGGTGAAACACGTCCCGCCGAACCGCTGCATGTCCTGGGAACCGACCCGGTTGGCGTCGCAGTACCGCTTGCACTGGATGACGATCAGGCGTCCGTCCGTCGTCCTGGCCACGACGTCGGCGCCCAGGTCGCCGGCCCCGCCCACGACGTCCACGTCGAGGCAGCCGTCGCGTCGGCACAGCTCGGCTATCGCCTGCTCGAACTCGTCGGGGTCCAGGTCCTCGTAGCCGATCCGCACGGTGTTCCCGGGAACCTCGTTCGCGGGATCCAGGAGGGGGACGGTCCGTTCCACGTCCGGGTGACCGCTATAGGGGGCGGTCCGTGCCGCCGCGGGGGCGGCGGGAGCCGGCGGAGGGGTGTCGAGGGCTTCGACCGCCGTCTCCGTGGCCTCGTCCAGGGCTTCCGCGGCACGGCGCGCGAGTCTCGCCGCGGATATCCGGCGCCCTCTGCGGCAGACGGCCACGACACCTCCGGCGCCCACCAGGACGAGTGCGACGGCCCAGCCGGGATGGCGTTCGGCGGCGGCCGTCGCGGTGCGGACGGCTGTGCCCACCAGGATCAGGAGGACGGCGAGAAGGACGAAGTACAGTGCGGTTGACCGGAGTTCGAACCGGCGGGAGCGGCGCCCGGAACGCGAAGCACGTACGGGTACGGCCATGGTGATGCTTCCTCTCCCAGGACGTCAGCGAAGATCAAGAGGCGTCTGCCCAGGTACGAGAGGTTTATGGAGTTGATGCGATCACCTGTTCGCCGTGCTTCCCGCCGTCGAGGGGGTCCGCACCGCTGTGCCGACCGCGTCGCCGCAGGAAGGGCTGCTGCCGTGCGCGCGGCTGCCGCGTGCGGTCGTCCCGGGGTCGGCGGCCCTCCCCGCTCCCCCTCGTGCGGCCTCCGTACGGATCCGTGCGAGGTGCCCCACCGCACGGAGAACGCGGGCCCTCCGGCCGTCAGGCCCGCGGCGTCCGCGGCGGCGGCTCCCTCCGCGGCCCGCGCGGTCACCGTCTCGACGGCCGGACCCGCTCCCGACGTGAACGGGCAGGACTCGCGGGGTGGGGGGTCCTGCCCGGTGGCACGGGTGTCACCCCCGGCGCCGGCAGGGGGCGGGCGTCCTCCGCCCGCCCCGCGTGCGGGGCCGCCTCACCCGAGGGCGGGGGCCTGCCGGTGTCTCACGGTGCTCACGGAAGGAAGTGGGTGGCGGAGCGGGCCCGCTCCCACATGCCGGGCAGCTGCTCCTCGGGACGCTGCTGCTCGCCGTGCAGGGCGTTGAGGATCACCAGGCAGCCGGTCAGGGCCGGTACGGCCCACTGCGCGCCGGCCAGCTGCCGCCGGGCCTTGTCGAGGTCGAGGGGATGCTGCTCCGCCTTCTCGACGTCCTGCGGGTCCGTCGAGGAGGCCAGCTCGAGCTTCTTGCCCAGGACGCGGGCGTAGGCGGTGGCGGCCAGGGCCCCGGCGGTGACGACGGTCTTGGCCGTGGTGGAGAGGCCCACGCCCTTCTGCATGGCGACCCGGTGGGTGTTCGCCACGAGCAGTCCACCGCCGCCGAACAGGTGCGCGCCGATGGCGGCGGCGTTGACCGGCGTCCACTTGGCCCAGCCCGCCGAAGCGATCCGTTCCGTGGCCTGGCTCGTGCCACCCTCCTCCTTGGCCGCGCCGTTCAGGCCGACCGCGCCCATGAGTGAGCCGCCGAACCAGGCTGCCAGGCCCAGGTCGTGCAGGCTGCGGATCCAGGTGTTGCGTTCAGACACGAGAGCGCTCCTTCGAAAGGCAGTGAGCCGACGGGGATATCGAGCACTCCCCCACCCTCGGCCGCCCCTGGTCCCGCCGCCATCACTGTTGACCCGAACGGGTGATTCCATCCTGTCGGGTACGGCAGTTCGGCAGCCCGTCGTGCGGAGCCCTGTCCGGCCCGGCCGCCGGCGTCCGGCGCCGCGTACCGCGCCGCCCGGAGGGCGTCGCCCGGCGTCGGGGTCCTGGTGGGGTGGCCCGGGCTCACGTGCCGTTCGGCTTCAGCCCCCGCATGCGCCCGTCGAGTTCGCTCCGGTAGAAGTCGATGAAGCCGTCGGGGTCGGGGCCGGCGTTCTGCATGACCAGCCTGTCGAAGCCCGCGTCGACGAACTTCTGCGCCACCTCGACGTACCGGGCGGGGTCCGTACCGCAGGCGAACTTCTCCAGGATGTCGTCCTCGCGCACGGTCGTGGTCGCGGCGTCGAAGTTGACCGGGTTGGGCAGCTCGCTCATGACCTTCCATCCGGTCAGCGCCCATCGGGACGTCTCCAGGGCCGCCCGCGCCGCGGTGTGCTCGTCGCTCGCCCAGGCCATCGGAACCTCCGCGTACCTCGGCCCGGTGCCGCCGGCGTCACGGTACTGCCGGACGATCTCCGGCTTGTCCTCGGTGGCGAACAGGCCGTCGCCCAGTTCCGCGGCGATGCGCGTGGACGCCGGACCGCTGGCCGCCACCGCGATCAGGGGGAGTTCGTCCGGGAGGTCGAAGATCCGGGCGTCCTCCAGCCTCAGGTGCTTCCCCTCGTAGGAACGGTATCCCCCGCTCCACAGCAGCCGGATGATCTCCAGGGCCTCCCTGAGCATCTCGTGCCGTGTGCGCACCGCGTCCGGGAAACCGCGGCCCACCACGTGCTCGTTGAGCCGTTCGCCCGAGCCGACGCCGAGGACGAAACGGCCCTCCGACAACAGGGCGAGGGTGGCGGCCGCCTGAGCGATGACCGCCGGGTGGTAGCGCACGGTGGGGCACGTCACGCCGGTCGCCAGTCCGATCCGTGAGGTCCTGGCCGCGATGCTTCCCAGGACCGTCCAGGCGAACGGTGAATGACCCTGCTGGTCGAGCCAGGGGTGGTAGTGGTCGCTGATCTCGACGAAGTCGAAGCCGGCCCGCTCCGCGAGAACCGCCTGCCTCACCAGTTCCGCCGGGCCGAACGCCTCCGCGGCCAGTTTGTACCCCACCTTCACGTGTTCCTCTTTCCTCGTGCGCCGTGGGCCTTCCGTCCGCTCAGAGGTACCCGTCGGCGTCGCCGTGTAACGGACACCGGCCGCCGCCGGGTCCGCAGGGAACGTTTCAGCACGGGTGGGGTACCCAGGTGGGACGATTACGGAGAAATGGTGATCACCGTGGACTCACATCGGACGGCCGCCCCGGGCTCCGGGGACGATGCGGTGCGCGGGCTCGGTGAAGCACTGGATCCGGGTTTCCCGTACGCGGTCCTGCGGGACCTGGGCACCGGTGTGTTCACCGTCGACGTCTCCGGGCGCATCACGTTCGTCAACCCGTGGACGGAGCGGCTGCTGGGCAGGTCCGCCGCCGAGTTGATCGGCCGGGACGCGCACGATCTGCTGCACCGCCGTCCCGACGGCGGCCCGGTGCCGCGCGGCCGGTGCCCGATGATGTCCCCCCTGGACGGCGGACCGTGCGCTCAGGAGGGCAGCGAGGAGCACTTCCTCCGGGCCGACGGCACGACCGTGCCGATCATCTGGGCCACCACTCCCCTGCTGCTGGCGGGCCGCAGGGTCGGGCTGGTGGTCGTCTTCAACGACTTCAGCCTGCACCGCGACGCCGAGGAGCGGACCGCGGCGCACACGGCGGCACTGGAGGCGCTGACCGTCCGGCTGAACCTGGTGGCGGACGTGTCGTCGGTCCTGATGTCCACCGTGGCCGCGCCCGGCCGGATCACCCGGCTGCTGCGGCTGCTGGTGCCCGCGCTCGGCGACTGGGCCGCGGTCGACCTGCGCTCCGAGCGCGAGCGGACCGCCGGAGTGCTCGAGCGGGTCGCCGTACGCAGTCACTCCCGCCCCCGGTCGGCACGACGGCTGGAGGGACCCCTGCCGCCGCTGCCGCCCGGATCCCGCCCTCCGGTGGCCCGGGCGACCGGTGGTGACGAACCCGCGAGGCTGAGCGCCGGCGAGGTGCTCGGCAACCCGGACGCCCCGCTCGCCGCCACCCACCGCCCGCTGTTCGAGCGGCTCGGCGGACACTCGGCCGTCGTGGTGCCGCTCCGCGCCCGGCGGCGCCACTACGGGATGCTGACCGTGGCGCGCGCCGGTGGGGCCCCCTCCCTCACCGGTGACGAGATCCTGCTGCTCACGGACATCGGCCGGCGCCTGGCCCTGGTGCTGGACAACGCTCGCCTCTACCACGAGCAGCGCAACGTCGCCGAGACCATGCAGCGCCAGCTGCTCGCCCCGCTGCCTCGGGTGGACCACCTGCGCATGGCCGCCCGGTACCAGCCCGCGCAGAGCACCATGGAGATCGGCGGCGACTGGTACGACGCCTTCCTGCTCTCCGACGGCGCCATGGCCCTGGTGATCGGGGACGTGGTCGGTCACGACCTCGAGGCGGCGTCCCACATGGCCGAGGCCCGCAACATGCTGCGCGCCCTGGCCTGGGTCCACCAGGAGCCACCCAGTGTGGTCATGCGCTGCCTGGACGAGGCGGTGACGAACACCAGTGACGCCCCCATGGCCACGGTCGTCTTCGCCCGGGTCGAAGGCCCCGAGGGCGGCCCCTGGCGGCTGCACTGGGTCAACGCGGGACATCCTCCCCCGCTGCTGGTCACCGACGAGGGGGACGCCCGCTTCCTGACCAGGCACGGGCCCCTCATCGGCATGAACGCCGCCCTGGGTCTCGGGCTGGAGTGGCCGGACACCTGTGAGGACCTTCCCCCCGAGTGCACCCTGCTGCTCTACACCGACGGCCTCGTGGAAAGCCGGGGCCGTCCGATCGACCTCGGCATGGCCAGGCTCCGTCATCACGCCTCCGTCCTGGCCGGGCGCACCGTGGACGACTTCTGTGACGAGCTGCTGGCCCGCCTCGACCCCGGCGGCGACGACGTCGCCCTGCTCGCCCTGCGGCTGTGTCCCGACGGCACGGGCGCTCCCGGCGGCCGGCCGCCCCCGCAGTCCTCGTACAGCCCCGCCGCCCCGAACCGGGCCGCCCCCGGGTCGGTCCAGCGGAACGCCCCGGTGCAGGACGCCTCGCGTGACCTCCCGGAGGAGTGAGATCGGCTGCCCGCCGGGACGAGGCGACGGCGGTGACACCGCGCGCGTGGGCCCGGCGACGGCACGCTTCTCCCCGGTCCGCGGGCGGCGCCGGGACCGCGCGTGCCCGTCGCCGCACGCCTGCCCCGACCGTCGCACGCCACTGCGGGCGTCAGGGCCTGAGCGTCAGGGCCTGGGCGGCGGGCGCAGGGCGAGGACGGCGAGGTCGTCGTGCCCGTCGCTCGGGTGCCGGTCGGCCAGGACCCGGCAGAGCGCGTCGAGCGGCAGCCCGATGTGGGCCGAGGCGAGGGCGGCGAGCTCGCCCAGGCATGCGTCCAGGGGCCGCCGGGGGTGTTCGACCAGGCCGTCGGTGAACATCAGGACCGTGTCGCCGTCCAGCAGCCGGCGGATGTGGTCGGGGCGCGGCAGCGCGTCGTCCACCCCCAGGGGCAGACCCGGTTCGGCGTCCAGGTAGCGGGAGCGCCCCCCGTCGGTGACGACCAGGGGCGGGAGGTGGCCGGCGGTCGACCAGTGCAGGCGCCAGCCGTCCCCCTCCGTTTCGAGGCGGGCCAGGCAGGCGGTGGTGACCGGGGCTTCGGTGATGGCGTGCAGGGTGTGGTCGAGGCGGGCCAGGACCAGACTGGGCGGGGTGCGGCGGTCGTAGAGCAGGGCGCGCAGCATGTTGCGGATCTCCGCCATGGCCGCGGCGGCGGCCAGGTCGTGGCCGAGCACGTCGCCGATGATGGCCGCGCAGCTGCCGTCGGGCATCGGGAAGGCGTCGTACCAGTCGCCTCCCACGTTGAGTCCCTGGTAGGCGGGCGCGTAGCGCACGGCCAGCCGCACGCCGCGGACGGCGGGAAGGCCGGGGGGCAGCATGCCGCGCTGCAGGGCGACGGCGAGTTCCACCCGGGAGCGCTGCGACTCGGCCTGCGCGCGCGCCTGGGCCGTCAGCGCCTCGAGCCTGGCCAGCAGCTCGTCGCCGTCGTCCGTCGAGGCGGTACGGGACATGGGATCACTCACTCGGGCGAGGGCGGCAGCGCTCGGTGATCTCCCCGGGACGTCGAGATCTCGGCAAGGGATATGTCGGATGATAATCGCACATCGGACGAGGGGGCCAGTTCCGCGGCGACGGGCGGGCCCCGGGCGGCCCCGGCGCGCCGCTGGGCGGTGGCCGCGGCGGGGTCCGCGGAAGAGCCCGTTCCGGTGGCGGGGTGACGGGGGGACAGGTCGTCGTCCCTCGCCGCTCTTAGCGCGTCGGCACTGACGCGGCACTCCTCGGCGGAGGGCCGGGGAGAGCGTGCTCCACCGCCGTTGCCCGGTCGCGCCACGACCCGTCCGCGGGCGGTCCCGGCCTCCGCCGGCCCCGTCTAGGCTGTGCCCATGGAGCAGCGCGAGATCATGCAGCGGGGCGTCGGCATCCTCACCGAGGCCCTCGAGATGCGGCGGCAACTCCGGGAGAACCCGGACGCGGAGGTGACCGGAAGCGGAGCGGTCTCCGCGCTCCTCGAGGAGATGCTGCCGCACATCCTGCTGCCGGCCGACGCGAGCCCCCGCGAGGTGGCGGAGATCGTCACCGAGAAGCTGGGGCCCGCCATCGTGCACATCACCTCCGCCCTCGCCTTCGCCTTCGTGCAGCTGGCCGAGGTCCACGACGCCGGCCGCACGGACGTGTCCTCCGCCGACGTCCTGCGCTCCATCTCGCTGCGCTACGAACCCCGCTCGGAGCGGTAGGCGGCGTCCGCCGGCGGTACGCCCGACGCCCGTCGTGCGACAGGTCGTTCCGGACCCTTGACGGCTTACGTGCCGGTGGTCATCCTCGGCCCATAGGTTGCTCAGGTCATGACAACCGGGTGGACGGGGCCGGGTACCGGCCCGGACCGCCCGGAGGGCCGACCGTGCTGTTCCGCCGACGGAGGGACGTGGGCCGTGACCATCGCTCGAAGCAGGTACGGCGGACGCCGCCACGTCGCCCTCGTCTCCCTGCTCCTGCTCGTGTTCGCCCTGTCCCTCGGCCCGACGCCCAGTTCGGCGGCCGACGGCAACTGGTGGGAGCCGGTCGCGCGGCCGGCCCCGGACTCCGGCATCGGCGTCACCGGCGAACCCTTCAGGGGCACCGACGCGCGCGGCGAGGTCCGCGGATTCGTCGACGCACACAACCACCTCATGTCCAACGAGGCCTTCGGCGGCCGGCTCATCTGCGGCCGGCCCTTCTCCGAGAAGGGGATCGCCGACGCGCTCAAGGACTGCCCCGAGCACTACCCCGACGGCTCCCTCGCGCTCTTCGACTTCATCACCAACGGCGGTGACGGCAGGCACGACCCGGACGGCTGGCCCACCTTCGCCGACTGGCCCGCCCACGACTCCCTGACCCATCAGCAGAACTACTACGCCTGGGTCGAACGGGCCTGGCGCGGCGGGCAGCGGGTCCTGGTGAACGACCTGGTGACCAACGGCGTGATCTGCTCCGTCTACTTCTTCAAGGACCGCGGCTGCGACGAGATGACGTCGATCCGGCTGCAGGCGAAGCTGACGTACGACCTGCAGGCCTACGTCGACCGGATGTACGGCGGCGCGGGCAAGGGCTGGTTCCGCGTCGTCACCGACAGCGCGCAGGCCCGGCGGGTCGTCGAACAGGGCAAGCTGGCGGTCGTCCTGGGCGTCGAGACCTCCGAACCCTTCGGCTGCAAGCAGGTCCTGGACGTCGCCCAATGCGACAGGGCCGACATCGACGCCGGGCTGGACGAGCTGTACGACCTCGGTGTGCGCAGCATGTTCCTGTGCCACAAGTTCGACAACGCGCTGTGCGGGGTCCGCTTCGACGAGGGGGCGCTCGGCACCGCCATCAACGTCGGCCAGTTCCTGTCGACCGGCACCTTCTGGCGGACGGAACGGTGCACCGGACCCCAGCACGACAACCCCATCGGCCTGGCCGCGGCGCCCGGCGCCGAGGCGGAACTGCCCGAGGGCGTCGACGTCCCCGCCTACGACGAGGACGCCCGGTGCAACGTGCGGGGGCTCACCGACCTCGGCGAGTACGCGGTGCGCGGCATGATGAAGCGCAACATGATGCTCGAGATCGACCACATGAGCGTCAAGGCCACGGGCAGGGTGCTCGACCTCCTCGAGGCCGAGTCCTACCCCGGCGTCATCTCCTCGCACAGCTGGATGGACGCCGACTGGACCGGACGGGTCTACGGTCTCGGCGGCTTCGTCGCCCAGTACATGCACGGCTCGGAGCACTTCGTCGAGGAGGCGCGGCGCACCGGGGCGGTGCGGGACGAGTACGGCGCGGGCTACGGCTACGGCACCGACATGAACGGCGTCGGAGGCTGGCCCGCCCCGCGCGGCGCGGACGCGCCCGACCCTGTCACGTACCCCTTCCGCAGCGCGGACGGCGGGTCCGTCATCGACCGGCAGACGACCGGCGAGCGCACCTGGGACCTGAACACCGACGGAGCCGCGCACCACGGACTCGTCCCCGACTGGATCGAGGACATCCGGCGCGTCGGCGGCCAGGACGTGGTGGACGACCTCTTCCGCGGCGCCGAGACCTACCTCGGCACCTGGGGCGCCTCCGAGCGGCACCGGCCCGCGGCCAACCTCGCCGAGGGCGCCCCGGCGTCGGCGAGTTCGGCCGAGTGGAACCCGTTCACCAGCTACGCGCCGGGCCGGGCGGTGGACGGTGACCGGGGCACCCGCTGGGCCAGCGACTGGAGCGACGACCAGTGGCTGCGCATCGACCTCGGAGCTCCGCGTGAGGTCGGGCGCGTCACCCTCGACTGGGAGCGCGCGTACGGGACGTCGTACCGCGTCGAGCTGTCCGCCGACGGCACCGCCTGGCGGACCGCCGGGTCCGTCACGGCCGGGGACGGCGGCCTCGACACGGTCCGCTTCACCCCGCGGCAGGCCCGCCACGTCCGCGTCGTGTTCCTGGACCGGGGGACGGAGTGGGGCTACTCCCTGCGCGAGGTCGGCGTGCACGGCAGGTGACGGGCCGGCGCGGGCCGACCGCGCCGGCGCCGCACCGTTCCGGCCGGGCGGGGTCAGCCGTGCCGGGGCGAGGCCGCCTCCAGCAGGGCCCGGACCGCGTCCAGGGCGGCGGCGCGGTCCCCGGGGACGAGGCCGATCCGGGTGCGGCGGTCGAGCAGGTCGTCCTCGTCGAGTGCCCCCTCGTGGCGCACCGCCCACAGCAGTTCGGCCCCGGTCACCGGATGGCCGGGCAGGACGGGCTCGCCCAACCGGGCGTCGCGCGCGCCGAGGGCGTGCACGGCGGGTGCCTCCGTCCCGTAGCGCCGCACGAGACGGCGGGGTGCGGGCAGGGCGGCGAGGGCCCGCGGCGAGGCGGCGCCCACCAGGGGCAGGGACGCGGTGCGCGACGGGCCGGCCGGCAGCCTCCGGACGCGCACGGCGGTGTCGACGGCGTCCTCGGCCATCCGCCGGTACGTGGTGAGCTTGCCGCCGACGACGGTGACGACGCCCTCGGACGAGGTCAGCACCGCGTGCCGCCTGGAGACGTCGGCGGTCCTCGGCGGCGCACCGGACCCGTCCGCCGAGGTGTCCAGCAGGGGGCGCAGGCCGGCGAAGGCCCCCACGACGTCGGCCCGGCGCAGCGGGACCTCCAGGACCGAGCACAGGACGTCCAGGAGGAAGCCGATGTCCGTCTCGGGCGCCTCGGCGACGTCGGGGACGGGGCCGTCCACGGGCTCGTCGGTGAGCCCGGCGTAGACCCGGCCGTCGTCCTGGGGCAGGACCAGGACGAAGCGGTTGGTCTCCCCGGGGACCGGGATGTGCAGGCCGGCCGGGAGCGGACCGAGGCTCTCCGGACGCAGCACCAGGTGGGTTCCGCGGGAAGGGCGCACGCGGATGCCGTCGACGAGGCCCCCCGCCCAGACGCCGGACGCGTTGATCACCGCGCGGGCGCGTATCCCGCCCTCCTCGCCGGTGAGTTCGTCGCGGACCCGGGCGCCGGAGGCGGTCAGTTCCAGCGCCCGGACCCGGGTGAGGATCCGCGCCCCGCGCGCGGCGGCGGTGCGGGCGAGGGCGGTCACCAGCCGGGCGTCGTCGGTGAGCCGGCCGTCCCAGGACAACAGGCCGCCGCGCAGCCCGTCGGCCCGTACGGCGGGGGCCAGGTGGCGGGTCTCCGTCGCCGAGATCCGGCGCGGCGCGGGCAGGGTGGCGCGCGCGGTGCGGGCCGCCAGCCGCAGGGCGTCGCCGGCCCGGAAACCGGCCCGCGCCAGGGCGGCCCGGCCGGGGGAGACCAGAGGGGTGAGGGGCAGGACGAACGGCTGCGCCCGCACCAGGTGGGGGGCGGTGCGCTCCATCAGCACCCCGCGCTCGACCGCGCTCTCGTGGGCGACGTCGAGCTGGCCCGAGGCGAGGTAGCGCAGTCCGCCGTGGACCAGCTTGCTGCTGAAACGGGAGGTGCCGAAGGCCAGGTCGTGGGCGTCGACGGCGACCACGCTCAGTCCGCGGGACGCCGCGTCCAGGGCGGCTCCGGCGCCGGTGGCACCGAGGCCGACGACGAGGACGTCGACGGTGCCGCCGTCCACGGCCGCGGTCAGGTCACGGGTGCGGCGGCCGGCGGACAGGGACGACGCGGAGGGGGTGGGGGAGGCCGGTCCGGTGCGGGAGGTCACGGGGCGAGGGTCCTCTCCAGGATGTCGCGCAGTTCGTCGAGGAGGGCCTCGTGGGTGAGGTCCGGGTCGTCCTCGTCGGTCATGGTGCGCAGGGACAGGGTGAAGGACTGGACGACCAGCAGGACGGCCCGCGCCTGCCGTTCGGGGTGCCCGGCGCGCACCGAGCCGTCGGCGTGCCCCTCGCGCAGCGCGCCGGCCAGCAGTTCCAGCATGGCTTCCTGGCTCGCCCCGCGCCGGTCCAGCACGTAGGGCAGCAGCAGTTCGGGGTCCACGCCGACGATCTTCCGGAAGAGCGGGTGCTCACCGAACGCCCGGACCCCCGCCACCAGTCCGTCGACCATCCTCGTCCGGGTGGCCAGGCCCGGGCGGGCCTCGGGGACGGCCCCCCTGGCCACGCCGATCCACTCCCGCGTCATGAGGTCGCCGACCAGCGTGCGCACGTCGGGCCACCGCCGGTAGAGCGTCATGCGGGAGACCCCGGCGCGGCGGGCCACGTCGGTCAGCGTGGTGCGGCGGACCCCGACCGCCAGGACGCAGTCGCGCACCGCGTCGAGCACGGCGTCGTTGTCCGCTTGGTTGTGACGAATAGGCGTCATGTGTCACAGTGTAACGCCATGCGAGGCCGCCGACGACGGCATCGCCCCCGACCGGTGAGGACGACAGTCATGGACATGTTGTGGAGTGGCTGGGGCGACCCCGCCAGGGCCAGGCCGCTGCCCGATGCCGTGATCGGACTCCTGCGCGACATGCTCGGCGTCGCACCGAGCCCGAACGCACCGGTCGCCCTCGGCGAGGTGGACGTCCCCGAGACCCGGTTGGAGCCCTCGGCACGCCGTGCGCTGACCGCCGCCCTGGACGGCCCGGACGAGGGCGCGGGCGGCGGCGGGGAACACGTGCGCACCGACCCGGAGACCCGGATCCGGCACACCCGCGGCAAGTCCACCCCCGACCTGCTGCGCATCCGGGGCGGCGACGTCACCGACGTCCCCGAGGCCGTCCTGTACCCCGCGAGCCACGACCAGGTGCTCGCCGTCCTGCGCGCCTGCGCCGAACACGGCCTGGCCGTGGTGCCGTTCGGTGGTGGCACCTCCGTCGTCGGCGGACTCGTCCCCGGCCGGCCGCGCCCCTTCGTCGCCCTGGACCTGCGGCGCATGGACCGCCTGCTCGCCCTGGACCCGGTCTCCCGCACCGCCACCCTGCAGCCCGGCTTGCGCGCCCCGCGGGCCGAGGAACTGCTCGCCGAACACGGCTTCACCCTCGGACACCTCCCCCAGTCCTACGAGTGGGCCACCCTCGGCGGCTTCGCCGCCACCCGCTCCAGCGGGCAGGCCTCCGCCGGCTACGGCCGCTTCGACGAGATGGTGCTCGCCCTCACCCTCGCCACCCCCGAAGGCACCCTCGACACCGGCCGGGCCCCGCGCTCGGCGGCCGGACCCGACCTGCGCCAGCTCGTCCTGGGGTCCGAGGGCGCCTTCGGCGTCATCACCTCGGTGACCGTCCGGATCAGGCCCGTGCCCCGGACCCGCGTCCACGAGGGCTGGCGCTTCGACTCCTTCGCGCAGGGGACCGCCGCACTGCGCCGCCTCGCCCAGGACGGGCCGCGCCCCACCGTGCTGCGGCTGTCCGACGAGACCGAGACGCTGATCGGCCTCGCCCAGCCCGAGGCGATCGGCTCCGGCACCGCGCCGCCCGCCGGGTGCACGGCCGTCGTCGGCCACGAGGGCACGGAGGAGGAGACCGCGTACCGCAGGCGGGGCGCCGCGGCCGTCCTGCGCGCGTGCGGCGGGACGCCGCTGGGCGAGGAACCCGGCCGGAACTGGGCGCACGGCCGCTTCTCCGCCCCGTACCTGCGCGACTCCCTGCTCGACGCCGGGGCGCTGGCCGAGACGCTGGAGACCGCGACCTTCTGGTCCCGCGTGCCCGAGCTGTACACCGCCGTCCGCGACGCCCTCACCGCCACACTCACCCGGGCCGGCACCCCGCCGCTGGTGATGTGCCACATCTCCCACGTCTACGAGAACGGCGCCTCGCTGTACTTCACCGTGGTCTCGGCCCAGGGCGACGGCGACCCCGTGGCGCACTGGACGCGCGCCAAGCACGCGGCCAACGAGGCGATCCTCGCCGCCGGCGGCACGATCACCCACCACCACGCCGTCGGCACCGACCACCGGGACTGGTACGTCCGCGAGATCGGCCCGCTGGGCACCGACGCCCTGCGCGCCGTGAAGCGGCGCCTGGACCCGGCCGGAATCCTCAGTCCCGGCGTCCTCCTGCCCGCGGACTGACGCGCGGCCCACCGCCCGCCGCCCTCGGGGCGGCCGGTCCGCGGCCGCCCCGCGGGCC